>NZ_AMPR02000467.1:0-16178 GCF_000307735.3 Cupriavidus sp. HPC(L)
GAAGCAGCAGTTGTTCGGCCAGATCGGCGCCGGACGGCGCGGCTTCGCCGGCATCGGCGAACGGGGAGGGCGCGGGCGCGCCGCAGTCCGATGCCGGGTCGGCGGTGGCGCTCAACAGATCCGAAGCGCCGGCCAGTACCGTGTCGATGGTCGCGACGACGTCGATCGCCTTGGCGGCCTCGACCGATTCGGTCGCGTGCGTGGCCACGCCGCCTGCGGGCATGCCGGCGCCTGCCCAGCCATGCAGCGGCAGCAGGGCAAGCAGCAGCGGCAACAGCGACAGCCGGAGCAGTCGCTGCAGCGATCGCACGAAGGTGGCGGAGCGCAGCACGAGGTTCGCGTGGGGTATTGAAAGCGATCCGGGCCAGCTTCTCGGGCCGACCCGGTTGGGCGATTCTACCCGAGATGCGAACGCGCCATTCGGGCGGGAAATCGGTCCGTTCCCGTCGCCCCCGCGAAGGCGGGGGCCCAGCGGCTTCGGAGCACCACCGAGGACCAGAGACCATTGCAGGCACCGGGTCAAAGGCAAAGCGCACACCGCTGCACTACACTGCCTCTTGAAAACCCTGTAATCGCTACAAGGTGGGGATCATGAGAATCGGAGAACTCGCCCGCCAGTCGGGCTGCGACGCGGAGACGATCCGCTACTACGAGCGCGAAGGGCTGCTCGATGCGCCCCAGCGCGAGGACAACGGCTATCGCCGCTACGGCGACGCCCATCTGGTGCAGCTGAACTTCGTGCGTCACTGCCGCTCGCTCGGCATGAGCCTGTCCGACGTGCGCCGGCTGCGCGATTTCGCGCGCGATCCGAGCGCGGCCTGCGACGGCATCAATTCGCTGCTGGACCGGCAGATCGAGCAGATCCACGCGCAGCGGCTCGCGCTGGAGGCGCTGGAGAGCCAGTTGCGGGCGCTGCGGCACACCTGCGAGGAAGGCCACCGCGCCAGCGAATGCGGCATCCTGCAGAACCTGCAGCAGGCGGCCGGCGGCGGACCTTGCGAGTGCCACCGCACCGAAGCCGGCCATCCGCATTGAGCCGCGGCGGTCCGGGCCGCGCCACTTTGCCGGTGCTGTGCTAGCATCCCGCTAACCGGTCACGCGATTCGTCGCGCCCGCTTTTTTTTTTTGAGCAGCCGGTTTTAGCTTCCGAACTACGACTTTCGGGACCGCGGCCACGGCGCCGCATTCCCAAACCGCACCCCTTGCCGATGTTCGCTCGCCGCTTCGTCTCGTTCGCCCAGGCCCGCCGCCTTGCCCGGCTGGCTGGCGTGCGCGTGGCGCGGCAGATTGCGAACGCGGCCCGCATGCGCGCACCGCTGATGCGCGCACCGCGTATGGCGGCCGGTCTGGCCGCCGTCCCTTCCCGCCGGATCACGCGCCGAATCCCCGCCCCGCTTGATCCCGCCCGGTTCCCAGCCTAGCCGCACCGCAGTCGCGCCGGGCCAGCCGAACCGGGCCCGAGCCTCCTTTTCCGGATCGTTTTCCCGCCACGCGCGCCGCTCGCAGTAGCCGCACGCCGGGCGTCCACCGGCACCATCGCCGGGCGGACGCCGATCCGGCCGAATCCAACAGACAAGCCAGACAAGCGCGCCCAGGCGCGCGCACCATACAGGAGCCGCCATGACCGCATCCGCTTCGCTGCAGCCCACGCTGTACCTGACCGAACTCGACGTGACCCGACTGGAGCGCATCGCCAGCCGGGCCCCCGCCAACGGCATCGCCGAGATGCTGGACGATATCCTGGCCCGTGCGGCGATCGTGCCGCCCGAGGCGATTCCGCAGGACGTGGTGACGATGAACTCGTCGGTGCGCTGCGCGCTGGAAGGGGACCCGGCGCCGCGCCAGTGGACGCTGGTGTACCCGGACAACGCCGACTTCGAGGCGGGCCGGATCTCGGTGTTCTCGCCGGTCGGACAGGCGCTGCTGGGCGCCCGCGCTGGCGAGACGGTCAGCTATCGGCTGCCGGACGGCCGCGAGCAGCGGGTGACGGTGCTGGAGCTGTCCTATCAGCCCGAGGCGAACGGCCAGTTCACGCTGTAGTTGGCGCTGTAGTTGGCGCTGTAGTTGGCGCTGTAGTTGGCGCTGTAGTTGGCGCTGCAGTTGACGCGGTACTTCGCGTTGTAAGGCGCCGGCGGCCCGGCGGCGGCGCCTCGCGCGGGGCGCCGCTGATTCCGCCAAGTTGTCGTTTCACGGCGCACAACTCACCGTTCGTCGCAGCCCCATTTGTGGCCGCAAGGCCAGGGACTAACCTTCAACCCGTGCTCACATGGCGACATAGATCGCTCAGGGGCAGCAGGTAGCTGACACACAAATAAAGCTCAGTTGAAGGAGTCCCAAATGATCACCAGCCGTATCATCGGCGGCGCATTGGCCGTCATCGTGGCTGCGACCTCGGCGGTCGCCGTGGCCGCACCCGCCACCTCGAGCAAGGTCGGCAAGTTCGACGTCTACGCCGATGCGCTGCGCGCCGGCAAGTTCAACACCTTCACCGACGGCGCCCGCCAGGGCAAGTTCGATACCTTCAGCGAAGGCGCGCGCCAGGGCAAGTTCGATCCCTATAGCGAAGGCACCCGCCAAGGCCAGTTCGACAACTTCAGCGAAGGCGCCCGTGCGCCGAGCGGCGAGATTGCCGCGAGCTCGCTGGACAACGCCCGCAGCGGCGACGGCTCGCTGTACGGCTATCGCGTCTGACGCCAGGCCGGCGCCGCGCCACGGGTAGCCATCCCAGGCCACCGCCAGGCAAGCGCGCCGGCCACACCGGTTTATCTCCCACCTGCCCGGTTGACCTCCTTTCCTCCTTCTCTCTCTCTCCGGGTGGGTGTTTTTTATTCCGCAGTCCGTTGCCTGCCGAGCGCGCCGGCCGTTACAGCTGGCGCGCCGCGAACGCGTCGCAGCGGCCGATATCGGCCGATTCGAGTCCGCGCCGCAGCCAGCGGACCCGCTGCTCGCTGGTGCCGTGCGTGAAGGCTTCCGGCACGACATAGCCTTGCGACTGGCGCTGCAGACGGTCGTCGCCGATCGCGGCGGCGGCCTGCAGCCCCTCTTCGATATCCCCGGGTTCCAGCAGCTGCTGGTTGGCGCGTTGCGCGGCCGCGGCCCAGACCCCGGCCAGGCAATCGGCCTGCAGTTCCATCCGAACCGACAGCTGGTTCGCCTGGGCCTCGCCCATGCGGCGGCGCGCGCTGTCGACCTTGTCTGCCACGCCGAGCAGGTGCTGCACATGGTGGCCGACCTCATGCGCGATCACATAGGCCTGGGCGAAGTCGCCCGCCGCGCCGAAGCGCTTGCGCAGTTCGTCGTAGAACGCCAGGTCGATATAGACCTTCTGGTCGGCCGGGCAATAGAACGGGCCCATCGCGGACTGGCCCATGCCGCAGGCGGTCTGCGTCGCGCCGGTGAACAGCACCAGCGTCGGCGGCTCGTAGCGCCGGTTCAGCTCGGTTTCGAATAGCCGCGACCAGGTGCGCTCGGTGCTGCCGAGCACCTTGCGGACGAACACGGACATCGGGTCGGTGGCGGGCGGGCCCTGGGTGGCCTGCTGCTGCGGCGCCTCGGACTGCTGCAGCACCGAGGCGCCCTGCATGATCACGGTCGGATCGATGCCGAAGAAGTAGGAGGCGGCGAGGGCGACCAGGATCGTGCCGATGCCGATGGTCTTGCGGCCGGCGCCGAAGCCTCTGCTGCCTCGCCGGTCTTCCACATGTTGGCTTTCGGCTTCGTCGTCAAGGCGCATGGTCGCTCCGCTGGTTCAGGGTCGCGGCCACGGGAAACGGGCAAAGGCGCCCGGCCGCGAAGTGCCGCCAAGTATAGCAATGGCGGCACGGCGCGGGATTGCGGGGAGGGCGCCCCGGCTCGTGCGGGCACGTTATGCGGGCCAGGTTATGCGGGCACGGTTACGCGGGCACGGCGCTGGCAGCCTCGGCCGCGACGCTGGCCGGCACCCTGGTGCCGCCGACCTCGGCCACGCGCAGCAGATTGGTGGTGCCGCCCTGGCCGAACGGCATGCCGGCCGCGATGGTGATCTGGTCGCCCGGCTGGGCATAGCCCTCGGCCAGCGCCGCGCGCGTCGCCGCATCGACCATCTCGTCGACGCTCTGCACGTCCGGGCTGACGGTCGAATGGACGCCCCAGGCGAGCGCGAGCCGCCGCGCGATCTCGACATGCGGCGTGATGCTGACGATCGGCGCGCACGGCCGCTCGCGCGCCGCGCGCAGCGCGGTCGCGCCCGACGACGTGTAGGCCACCGTCGCCGCCGCACCGATGATCTGCGTGACCTCGCGCAGCGCGGCGCAGATCGCGTCCTGCCGAGTCGACAGCGGCGCCTCGTGCTGGGCGTCGAGCAGATTGCGATAGAGCGGATCGCGTTCGACCTCGGTGATGATGCGGTTCATCATCGCGACCGCGGGCACCGGGTGGCGGCCGTTGGCCGACTCGGCCGACAGCATCACGGCATCGGCGCCGTCGTAGATCGCGCTGGCGACGTCGGACGCCTCGGCACGCGTGGGCACCGGCGAATCGATCATCGATTCGAGCATCTGCGTGGCGATCACGATCGGCTTGCCGAGCTGCCGGCACACGCGCAGGATGCGCTTCTGTACGCCGGGCACGCGCTCGGGCGGCAGTTCCACGCCGAGGTCGCCGCGCGCGACCATCACGGCGTCGGACACGCGCACGATCTCGTCGAGCTGCTGCAGCGCGGCCGGCTTCTCGATCTTCGACAGCACGCCGGCGCGCGTGCCGATGATCTCGCGCGCCTCGACGATGTCCGAGGGACGCTGCACGAACGACAGCGCGATCCAGTCCGCGCCGAGCGACAGCGCAAACTCGAGATCGCGGCGGTCCTTGTCGGTCAGCGCGGGAATCGGGATCACCGCGTCGGGCACGTTGACGCCCTTGCGGTCCGACAGCGTGCCATGATTGACCACGCGCGTGGTAATGCTGCCCGCCGACACCGACTCGATCCGCAGCTGCACCTTGCCGTCGTCGATCAGCAGCGACTGGCCCGGCGCGGCGACGCGGAACAGCTCCGGATGCGGCAGATGCACGCGCGTCGCATCGCCCGGGGTCGGATCGCTGTCGAGCACGAACGGATCGCCGGCCTTGACCGCGACCTTGCCGACCGCGAAGGTGCCGATGCGCAGCTTCGGTCCCTGCAGATCGGCCAGCACCGCGATCGGACGGCCGGTCTCGGCCTCGACCTGCCGCACGGCCTGGTAGCGCTGGCGATGGTCTTCATGCGTTCCGTGGCTGAAGTTCAGCCGGAACACGTCGGCGCCGGCCTCGAACAGCTGCCGGATCACCGCGATATCGGTGCTCGCCGGTCCCAGCGTGGCAACGATCTTGGCTTTGCGCTGGCGTCTCATGGTGTCTCCTGTTGCGGTGATTGCAGTGGTGCGGTGTTCGCAGTGATCGCGTTGTTCGCGTTGATGCGGTGGGATCCGGCACGTTGGCGTGCCGGTCGCGATTCGATACCGTTGCTGTTGTGGTTGTCGTTCCCGGCAGGCGCGGCGGCGTCGCAGGGCCATCGTCAGAGGATCAGCATCGCGCGGAAGTCGTTGACGTTGGTGCGCGTCGGCCCGGTGACGATCAGATCGTCGAGCGCGGCGAAGAAGCCGTGGCCGTCGTTGTCGGCCAGGCACGCCCGCGCCGACACGCCGCGCGCGGCGGCGCGCTCGAGCGTGTCGGGCGACAGCAGCGCGCCGGCGTTGTCCTCCGAGCCGTCGATGCCGTCGGTGTCGGCGGCGATCGCATGCACGCCGGGCAGGCCGTCGAGCGCCACCGCCAGCGACAGCAGGAATTCCGCGTTGCGTCCGCCGCGGCCATTGCCGCGCACGGTCACGGTGGTCTCCCCGCCCGACAGCAGCACGCAGGGCTTGCGCCACGGCTGGCCGCGCTGCGACACCTGGCGCGCCAGCGCCGCATGCACCAGCGCGACCTCGCGCGCCTCGCCCTCGATGCAATCCGAAAGAATGTGGGCCTCGATGCCGAGCGCACGCGCACGCGCAGCGGCGGCTTCCAGCGCCTGCTGCGCGGTGGCCAGCGTCACGCTGCGATGGCCTTCGAAGCGCGCGTCGCCAGGCTTGGGCGTTTCGCCGGCGCCGCTCTCCAGATGCGCGCGCACAGCCGCCGGCACCTCGATGCCGTATTTGTCGATCACCGCCAGCGCATCGGCGCAGGTGGTGGCGTCGGGCAACGTCGGGCCGCTGGCGATCAGCGTCGGATCGTCGCCCGGAATGTCGGAGATCAGCAGCGTCTCGACGCGCGCGGGCGCGCATTGCAGCGCGAGCCTGCCGCCCTTGAGCGCGGAAAGGTGCTTGCGCACGCAGTTCATCTCGCCGATATTGGCGCCGCTGCGCAGCAGCGCCTTGTTGACGGCCTGCTTGTCGGCCAGCGTCAGCCCCGGCGCGGGCGCGGCCAGCAGCGCCGAGCCGCCGCCCGAGATCAGGCACAGCACCAGGTCGTCGGCGCTCAGTCCCTTGACCAACTCGACCATGCGCTGCGCGGCCTGCTGTCCCGCGGCGTCGGGCACCGGATGCGCGGCCTCGACGACCTCGATGCGCGAGCACGATGCCCCGTGCCCGTAGCGCGTGACCACCAGTCCCGACAGTTCGCCTTGCCAGTTGGCCTCGACCGCCTGCGCCATCGACGCGGCGGCCTTGCCCGCGCCGATCACCACGGTACGGCCCTTGGGCGGTGGCGGCAGTTGCGGCGGCAGGCATTGGCCCGGACTGACCGCGGCAACCGCTGTGTCGAACAGCTCGCGCAGCAGCGCGCGCGGATCGGCAAGACTGTCGCGACGCTGCGGCGTCAGCAGGGCGGCGTGGGAATCGGAATACATGGCGGTGCGGGATGAGCGTAGGCGGAGCGACTCGTCATTCCCGCGAACGCGGGAACCCAGCGGCTTCCGAAGTCACTGGGTCCCCGCATTCGCGGGGACGACGCCAGGGTTGGCCAGGACGAGGGCGCCGGTAGCGCGCCCCCGGCCGGCGGCTTACTTCGCGATCGTATGGTTCGACATCAGCTCGATCGCGCGGCACAGCGCCGAGTGATCCTGCTTGCCGAAGCCATTGGCGGCGCAGGTGTTGAACAGCTCCTGCGCGGTCGCGGTGTTCGGCAGCGCCACACCCAGCGTCTTGGCGCCCTGCAGCGCCAGGTTCAGGTCCTTCTGGTGCAGTTCGATGCGGAAGCCCGGATCGAAGGTGCGCTTGACCATGCGCTCGCCGTGCACTTCGAGGATGCGCGACGAGGCGAAGCCGCCCATCAGCGCCTGACGCACCTTGGCCGGATCGGCGCCGGCCTTCGAGGCGAACAGCAGCGCCTCGGCGACGGCCTGGATGTTCAGCGCGACGATGATCTGGTTGGCCACCTTGGTGGTCTGGCCATCGCCATTGCCGCCGACCAGCGTGATGTTCTTGCCCATCAGCTCGAACAGCGGCTTGACCTCCTCGAAGGCCTCGGCCGGGCCGCCGACCATGATCGTCAGCGTGGCCGCCTTCGCGCCCACTTCGCCGCCCGACACCGGCGCGTCGAGGTACGCCGCGCCCAGCTTGTTGATGCGCGCCGCGAAGTCCTTGGTGGCGATCGGCGAGATCGAGCTCATGTCGACCACGATCTTGCTGTGCGAGGCCTCCTTGCCGGCCGCCTTCAGCGCGGCGGCCACGCCCTTGTCGCTGAACAGCACGCTTTCCACGTGCGGGGTGTCGGGCACCATGATGATCACGATGTCGGCGCGCTTGGCGACCTCCTCGGCGCTGGTGCAGACCGTGACGCCAGCGTCGACCAGCGCCTGCGGCGCCGGATTGACGTCATGGACGAACAGCGTGTGGCCGGCCGCGCGCAGGTGGCCGGCCATCGGCGCACCCATGATGCCCAGGCCGATGAAGCCGACGTTGCGTTGGTTTGCCATGGTGAGTCTCCTTGGATTTGGTGATGGAAGAAATCGGATCCGATTGTTGGGGCAGTGCTTGGACCGTCCGCTCGCAGGGGGCTTCTCCCCTCTCCCGCAACGCGGGAGAGGGGCCGGGGGAGAGGGAAGGGGCGGTGGTCAATCGACCGCGTTCGCTATTGCGAATGCCCTTGCCCTCTCCCCCACCCCTCTCCCGCGAGGGGGAGAGGGGAGCCCTACGGCCTGCCGTGGAGGTTCGTACCAGCCCCCACTTACTGCACGCCGAACTGCGCGCGCCAGCCCAGTCCCGCCTCGGTAGTCGTGCGCGGCTTGTATTCGCAGCCGACCCAGCCGGTGTAGCCGATCTGGTCGAGCCAGCCGAACAGGAAGCCGTAGTTCAGCTCGCCGGTGCCCGGCTCGTTGCGGCCCGGGTTGTCGGCCAGCTGCACATGCTTGATGCGCGGCAGGTTGGCCTTCAGCGTCGCGGCGATCTCGCCTTCCATCCGCTGCATGTGATAGATGTCGTACTGCACGTACAGATTGGGCTCGCCGACCTGGTCGATCAGATCGAGCGCCTGCTGCGTGCGCGACAGGAAGAAGCCCGGGATGTCGAAGGTATTGATCGGCTCGATCAGCAGGTCGATCTTCTCGGCGGCCAGCTTGCGGGCGGCAAAGCGCAGGTTCTCGACCAGCGTCTCCTGCGCCTGCTCGCGCCTGACGTTCTGCGGCAGGATGCCGACCAGGCAGTTCAGCTGCTGCACGCCCAGCGCCCTGGCGTACTGGATCGCGTCGCCGACGCCGTCCTGGAATTCGCCGACGCGATCCGGATGGCAGGCGATGCCGCGCTCGCCCGCTTCCCACTTGCCTGCCGGCAGGTTGTGCAGCACCAGGTCGAGCTGGAAGCGGTTGAGCCGATCGGCGATCTGATCGGCATGGAAGGCATAGGGGAACAGGAACTCGACGCCGCGAAAGCCCGCGCGCGCGGCGGCTTCGAAGCGGTCGAGGAAACCGACCTCGTTGAACAGCATGGTCAGGTTGGCAGCCAGTTTCGGCATGGATGTCTCCAACAGTCTGGGTGGTGATGTCGTTACGGCCCAAGGGCGGCGGACGGCACGCCGATGAATCGGCCCGCGTCCGCCTGCGCGCGCGTCAGGCCGTTTCCGCTTCTTCCGTCAGGATCGCCGTGTCGGCTTCCTCGTCGACGCGATCGTCGATCGGCTCGAACTCGTTGATGTTGTCGATCTCGGTACCCATCGCGATATTGGTCACGCGCTCCAGGATCACCTCGACCACCACCGGCACCGAGAACTCGGCCATCAGGTCGCGCGCCTCGGCGAAGGCCGGGGCGATGTCCTCGGGTTTGAACACGCGGATCGCCTTGCAGCCCAGGCCTTCCACCACCTTGACGTGGTCGACGCCATAGCCGTCGAGCTCCGGCGCGTTGATGTTGTCGAAGGCCAGCTGCACGCAGTAGTCCATCTCGAAATTGCGCTGCGCCTGGCGGATCAGGCCGAGGTAGGAGTTGTTGACCAGCACGTGGATGTACGGCACCTTGAACTGCGCCGCCACCGCCAGCTCCTCGATCATGAACTGGAAGTCGTAGTCGCCGGAAATCGCCACCACGTCCGACTCGGGCGAGGCGACCTTGACGCCGATCGCGGCCGGAATGGTCCAGCCCAGCGGGCCCGCCTGGCCGCAGTTGATCCAGTGGCGCGGCTGGTTGACCGACAGGAACTGCGCCGCGGCGATCTGCGACAGGCCGATCGTGCTGACGTAGCGCACGTCGCGCGGGAAGTACTGGTTCATCTCGCGATAGACGCGCTGCGGCTTGACCGGAACGTTGTCGAAATCGCTCTTGCGATGCATCGTGCGGCGGCGCTTCTGCACCTCGGCGACCCAGGCCTTGCGGCACGGCAGCCGGCCTGCCTGCTTCATTTCACGGGCGACCTCGACGAACTGCTGCAGCGCCAGCTTCGCATCGGAGACGATGCCCAGGTCCGGACCGAACACGCGGCCGATCTGCGTCGGCTCGATATCGACGTGCACGAACTTGCGGCCCTTGGTGTAGACGTCGACGCTGCCGGTATGGCGGTTGGCCCAGCGGTTGCCGATGCCCATCACGAAGTCGGACGCCAGCAGGTTCGCGTTGCCGTAGCGGTGCGAGGTCTGCAGCCCGACCATGCCGGCCTGCAGCGGATGATCGTCGGCCAGCACGCCCCAGCCCATCAGCGTCGGCACCACCGGCACGTTGACCAGCTCGGCGAACTCGACCAGCAGGTCCGCCGCATCGGCGTTGATCACGCCGCCGCCGCAGACGATCAGCGGCTTGGCCGAGGCGTTCAGCATCGCGATCGCCTTCTCGATCTGCGCGCGCGACGCGGCCGGCTTGTACGGCTGCAGCGGCTGGTAGGTTTCCGGATCGAACTCGATCTCGGCAACCTGCACGTCGAACGGCAGATCGATCAGCACCGGACCCGGACGGCCCGAACGCATCAGGTGGAACGCCTGCTGGAAGACCTGCGGCACCAGCGCCGGCTCGCGCACGGTCACGGCCCACTTGGTCACCGGCTTGGCGATCGATTCGATATCGACGGCCTGGAAGTCCTCCTTGTACAGGCGGGCGCGCGGGGCCTGGCCGGTGATGCAGAGGATGGGAATCGAGTCGGCCCAGGCCGAATACAGCCCGGTGATCATGTCGGTGCCGGCCGGGCCCGAGGTGCCGATGCAGACGCCGATATTGCCGGCCTCGGCGCGCGTATAGCCCTCGGCCATGTGCGAGGCGCCCTCGACGTGGCGCGCCAGGTAGTGGTCGATCGAGCCGGTCTTGCGCATCGCCGAATAGAACGGGTTGATGGCCGCGCCCGGTACGCCGAACGCCACGGTGATGCCTTCCTTTTCCAGCACGGCCACCGCCGCGTCCACTGCTCTCATCTTCGGCATGTCTGTCTCCAATGGTGATGAATTTCCGTTGGAGTCGATCCTATTACCGCCTTGGCGCTGCGATAAAGGGAAGAGAGATCAGTTGATTCCATACCTGAGGTTTGGAATGATGTCGTCTGGCGCGTGCGCCGGCGCACCGTCCGCGTTGATTGGCGTTCATCGGCGTCATGCGTTCCGGCGCATTGCCGGCATAGCGCGCGACGGATGCCGGCGCATCGCGGCGCGGCGCACAATCGGGCGCGGGAGGAGACAAAGAGTGGACAAACTCAAACAGATCGAAGCCTTCATCTCGGTGGTGGAGCAGGGCAGCATGGCGGCCGCCGCGCTGACCCAGGGCGTCACGCCGGTGATGATCGGCCGGCGCATCAACGCGCTCGAGGCGCGCATCGGGGTCAAATTGCTGCACCGCTCCACGCGCCGCATCGTCGTGACCGAGCAGGGCGCCGCCTTCATGGAGCAGTGCAAGAAGGCGCTGGCGGACCTGGACCGCGCCGAGATGCTGATCGCCGAGGGCCGCCACAAGGCCACCGGCCATTTGATTGTCTCGGCCCCGGCGGCGTTCGGCCGCAAGCACGTGGCCCCGCACGCGCCGGCCTTCCTCGCCAGCAATCCCGAGGTGCAGATCTCATTCAACCTGACCGACCGTGTCGTCGATCTGGTGCGCGAGGGCTACGATGTCGGCATCCGCATCGGCGGCGCGATCGACCCGAACTTCGTCGCGATCAAGCTGGCGACCAACAAGCGCGTGGTGTGCGGCACGCCGGCCTACTTCGCGAAGCACGGCGTGCCGCGTACGCTGGATGACCTGGCGCAGCACAACTGCCTGGCGTTCAACCTGCAGGGCGGACAGCAGCGCGGCTGGTACTTCCGCCACAACGGCAAGGCCGTCAGCGTGCGCGTGACCGGCAATCTCGACTGCAACGATGGCGAGTTGCTGCACCGCTGGACCTGCGAAGGCCTGGGGCTGGGCTGGCGCTCGACGTGGGAGATCCTGCCGCAGCTGGAGAGCGGAGAGCTGATCACGGTGCTGGACGAATACGCGCTGCCCGACTACGACATCCTGGCGGTGTACCCGCAGCAGCGACCCGTACCCGCGAAGATCCGCTTCTTCATCGAGCACCTGAAGACCGAGTTCATCCGCCCGGGCTACTGGACCGCGCGCGCCGGCGGCGCGTAAGCATCCGGGGCGCCGGCTTCGAAGGGGAGGGCCGATGGCTGCCTGGCTGGCAGATGCCGTGGTGGTGCTGCACCTGCTGTTCGTCGCCTTTGTCGTCGCGGGCGGCGTGCTGCTGTGGCGCTGGCCCCGGGTCGCGTGGCTGCATCTGCCGGCCGCGCTGTGGGGCGCCACCGTCGAATGGACCGGCTGGATCTGCCCGCTGACGCCGCTGGAAAATCGGTTGCGGCATGCCGCCGGCGAGCAAGGCTATGCCGGCGGCTTCGTCGAGCAATATCTGCTGCCGCTGCTGTACCCGCAGGCGCTGACGCGCGAGACGCAGCTGTGGCTGGGCGCGCTGGTGGTGGGGATCAATGTCGCGGTGTACGCGCTGTGGTGGTGGTCGCGGCGGCGCCGGCATTGACACGGCGCACGGGCGACCAGGACGTCAGGCCAGCAGCGCCGTCACCAGGTCCTTGCCGGCCGGCGCCGGGACCTCGTCGAAGTGCAGCGCGCCTTCGACATGGCTCAGGTGGCCGACCATCAGTTCGACCGCGCGCTCGGCGTCGCCGGCGCGCGCCGCTTCGATGAATTCGCGGTGCTCGTCCGACGAGCAAGCCGCATCGCGGCGCGACTGATACAGCATCGTGATCACCGCGCTGCGCATCGACAGCTCGTGCAGCATCTCGGTCAGCACCTTGTTGCCGACCACCTCGGCCAGCAGGATATGGAAGTCGCTGAGCAGCCGGGTACGGGTCTGCGCGTCGTTGCCGGCCAGCGCCTTCTTCTCCGCGGCCAGATGCTTGTCGATGCGTTTGTAGTCGGCGGCGGTGGCGCGCGCGACGAACTCGCGGGCCAGCGCGGCCTCGAGGATGCGCCGCACGGCGAAGACCTCGCGGGCCTCCTCGGCGCTGGGCTTGGCGACGAACGCGCCCTTGTCGGGCACGATCTGGATCACCTTGTCCTTGGACAGCATCAGCAGCGCCGCGCGCACCTTCGTACGGCTGACCCGGTAGACCGCCGCCAGAGCCTCCTCGCGCAGCTTGGTGCCGGGCGGCAGGCGGTGCGAGACGATCGCCGCGACGATGTCGTCGGCGATCGCTTCGGCGGTCATGGCTGGGTCGATATGCTCGGGCATGGGGCGCAGCGCGGGCGGCGCGCTTGGGGGAAATGCCGAATTCTATCGTCCCGTGGCTTTACCCGGCACCGGCGCATACCCGGGGGCCTGGCTTCCTTCCATGCCGTCCAGGCCGTCGAGCACCGGCGCGCTGAGCCCTTCGTCCAGTTCGGCCGCCGGGATCTGGCCGTTCAGCACGGCATGCGCGCGTTCGCGGTCGATGTCCTTTTCCCAGGACGCCACCACCACGGTCGCGACGCAGTTGCCGATCAGGTTGCCCAGCGCGCGGGCGATGCCGATGAACCAGTCGACCGACAGCACCAGCACCAGGCCGATCGCCGGGATCGCCGGATGCGCGGACAGCGTCGCGGCCAGGATCACGATGGCGGAACCGGGGATGCCATGCGCGCCCTTCGAGGTCACCAGCGCGACGGCCAGGATGCCGAGCAGGTCGGCCATCGACAGCGCCGTGTTGGTCGCCTGCGCGATGAACACCGCCGCCAGCGTCAGATAGATCGAGAAGGCGTCGAGGTTGAACGAATAGCCGGTCGGGATCACCAGGCCGACCACCGACTTGCGGATGCCCATGAATTCGAGCTTGCGCATGACCTGCGGCAGCACGCTGTCCGACGAGGCCGTACCGAGCACCACCAGCAGTTCGGCGCGCAGGTACTTGATCAGCTTGAACACCGAGAAGCCCGACATCCGCATCACGGTGCCCAGCACCACGGCGACGAACACGACGACCGCGCCGTAGAACAGCACCACCAGGAAGCCGAGCTGCTTGAGCGAGCCGATGCCGTACTTGCCGACGGTGAAGGCCACCGCGCCCAGCACGCCGAGCGGCGCCAGCTTGATGATGAAGCCCATCATCTTGAACAGCGTCTGCGAGAAGGTGTCGATCAGCCTGACCAGCGGCCGGCCCGGCTCGCCGATCAGCGACAGCGCGCAGCCGAACAGCACCGAGACCAGCAGCACCTGCAGTACGTCGCCCGACGAGAAGGCGCCGATCACGGTCGACGGAATCAGCTTGAGCAGGAAGTCGACGGTGCCGCCGCTGGCCACCTTGGCCGCGTTGTCGACATAGGCGCTCATCGCCGAGGCGTCGAGCGAAGCCGGGTTGACGTTCATGCCGGCGCCGGGCTGGAACACGTAGGCCAGCAGGATGCCGAGCGCCAGCGCGATGGTGGTGACGATCTCGAAGTAGACCACCGCCTTGACGCCGACGCGGCCGACCTTCTTCAGCTCGCCGGCGCCGCAGATGCCGGCGACGACCACGCAGAACACGATCGGCGCGATCAGCATCTTGATCAGCTTGATGAACGCGTCGCCGAGCGGCTTGAGCTTGGCGGCGAACTCGGGGAAGGCCAGGCCGAGCACCGTGCCCAGCACCAGCGCGATCAGCACCTGGCCGAACAGCGAGCGCGTGAATCGGTGGATCGGATGGCGGGGGGAGGAATTCGGGGTAGGCGTGTGCGGCCGGCCGGCGCCGGGCAGGGCGGGTTGCTGCATGACTTGTCTCCAGACGGGCGAGTCCGTGTCGGTGTGACGGCTCGCCCTGTTCGATTCAGGACTGCCACCGGCGCCGCTTGTCGGCGACGGTGTCTCGGGTCCGGCACACCTCCCCGGGACGGGGCGTGGGCTCGCGTGGAAGGCCCCCCTGTTGGGGCGGAATTCACGCCGACGACTGTCTGGACCGGATTGTCCGCAGCGCTTTGTCGGAACCTGGACCGGAATATAGTGCATATCTTTTTTGTATGCAATTTTTGAATTCACTGTGCTAACATGGTTCGCATCGATGCTCCCGGGGCGCGCCTTTGCGCCGGGAAACAGCGCACCACAAAAGCACAACAGCCACCGCGCCAGGCGGGCAGCCCAACAGGCTCGCCAAGCCACGAGCGAGCGCGCTACAGTCATCGCATCCCCGTCCGGGGGCCCGGGTGCCGGCCGACAGCCGGCACGATCCGTTCAGCAGGAGACACGCATGGCAGCATCCACAACGCCCTCCTCGGTGTCCGGCACCGAAGTCGGCGCGCGCATCATGGCCTGGGCCGACGCCCTCGCCGTACACACCGAGCAGCCCGGCATGCTGACTCGCACCTATCTGACCGACGCGCACCATGGCGCCGCCGCCCAGCTCGCGGCGTGGATGGAAGCGGCCGGCATGACGGTGCGCCGCGACGCCGCCGGCAACGTGATCGGACGCTATGAAGGCACCGAGCCGGACGCGCCAGCGCTGCTGACGGGGTCGCATTTCGACACCGTGCGCGACGCCGGCCGTTACGACGGCAATCTGGGCGTGATCCTGCCGATCGCCTGCGTCGCCGAATGGCATCGCCAGGGCAAGCGCTTTCCGTTCGCGATCGAGGTGGTCGGCTTCGCGGAGGAAGAGGGCGTGCGCTTCAAGGCCACGCTGCTCGGCAGCCGCGCGATCGCCGGCACCTTCGATCAGAACGTGCTGGACAACGTCGACGACAGCGGCAAGACCATGCGCGACGTGATGCGCGCGGCCGGCTTCGATCCGGCTGGCCTGCCGGCCGCGGCCCATTCGCCTGACAAGGTGCTGGCCTTCGTCGAAGTGCATATCGAGCAGGGGCCGGTGCTGCTCAACGAGAACTTGCCGGTGGGCGTGGTGACCGCGATTTCCGGCGCGACCCGCTTCATCGTCGAGCTGGACGGCCTGGCCGGCCACGCAGGCACCGTGCCGATGGACATGCGGCGGGACGCCGCGATGGCCGGCGCCGAGATCGGCCTGTTCATCGAGCGCCGCTGCAGCAGCTCGCCGGGCCTGGTCGGCACCGTCGGCCAGTTCAACGTGCCCAACGGCGCCGCCAACGTCGTGCCGGGCCGTGCGGTGTTCTCGATCGATATCCGCGCCGGCGAGGACGCGGTGCGCCAGGCCGCCGTCGCGGACGTGCTTGCCGAGATCGAACGCATCTGCGCGCGCCGCAAGGTCCGCGCGCAGGTCCGCAAGACCCACGAGGCCGCCAGCGTGCCGTGCGCGCCGTGGCTGCAGCAGCAGTGGGCGGCGGCGATCGAGCGCCAGGGCGCGCCGGTCCGCCTGCTGCCGTCGGGCGCCGGCC
>NZ_AMPR02000466.1:0-67428 GCF_000307735.3 Cupriavidus sp. HPC(L)
CGAGCGGGCCGCGTACGAGCGCGTGCCCGGCGCGGGCCGCAAGGCGCGGCCCCGAGCGGGTTTCATTTGTTCAGCTTCCGGATGCGTTCGGACGGCGTGATGATGTCGGTCAGGCGGATGCCGAACTTGTCGTTGACCACCACCACCTCGCCCTGCGCGATCAGATAGCCGTTGACCAGCACGTCCATCGGCTCGCCGGCCAGGCCGTCGAGCTCGACCACCGAACCTTGCGCCAGTTGCAGCAGGCTCTTGATCGGTACCTTGGTGCGGCCCAGTTCGACCGTCAATTGCACCGGGATATCGAGAATCATCTCGATATCGTTGTGGAAGCCGCTCGACGCTTCGCGCTCCAGCGGCTGGAAGACCGTCGCGGCCGCGGGCGTGGCCGTCGCCACCGTGGCGGCGGGCTCAGGCGCAGCGGTCGCGCTGGTTTGCTCGGCCAGGGCGCTCGCCCAGTCGTCCATCGGATCGGCCGGCTTGTCCTCTTTGCCGTCAGTCATGGTCGGTTTCCTTGTTGGAATCGCTGTCTTGATGATTGAACATGCGCTGCACTCGCAGCGCGTACTGGCCGTTCATCGTGCCGTAGCTGCACTGCATGACCGGCACGCCGTCGACCTTGCCGATCACGTTCTCGGGCAGCTCGATCGGCAGCACGTCGCCGGCGCGCAGCGCCAGCACTTCTGCCACGGTGCTGCGCAGATGCGCGAATTCGGCCACCAGTTCCACCTCGGCGGCGCGCAGCTGTTGCGACAGCTGCTGCAGCCAGCGCTTGTCGACCTCGACTTCATCCTGCAGCGGATTCATCAGCAGATCGCGCACCGGCTCGATCATCGAGTACGGGAAGCAGACGTGCAGCTGCCCGCCGACCGCGCCCAGTTCGATATGGAAGGCGGTGGTCACCACGACCTCGTTGGGGATCGCGATGTTGGCGAACTTGGTGTGCATCTCCGAGCGGACGTATTCGAACTCGATCGGATGGACCGCCTGCCAGGCGTGGCCATAGCTGGCCAGCGCCAGATCCAGCATGCGGCGAATGATGCGTTGCTCGGTCTGCGTGAAGTCGCGGCCTTCGACGCGGGTATGGAAGCGTCCGTCGCCGCCGAACAGGTTGTCGACGACCAGGAACACCAGATTCGGGTCGAACACGAACAGCGCGGTGCCCCGCAGCGGCTTCATGTGGACCAGGTTCAGGTTGGTCGGCACCGGCAGGTTGCGGACGAACTCGCCGTACTTCTCGATGCGGATCGAACCGACCGAGATATCCGCGCCGCGGCGGATGAAGTTGAACAGCGCGGTGCGCAGCTGGCGCGCAAAACGCTCGTTGATGATCTCCAGCGTATGCAGCCGGCCGCGGACGATGCGCTCCTGGGTCGCCAGGTTGTAGGGCCGCACGCCATCTTCGGAGACCGGCGCGGCGGCCTCGGGCGTTTCGGCTTCGCCGGATACGCCCTTGAGGAGCTCGTCTACTTCATCCTGCGAGAGGAACTTGTCGTAAGCCATTTAGTGTCCTGCCCCAATGAACGACTGGATTAGAGAAGCGCCGCGCGCACGCCGGCCTGGGCGCGCGCGAGGTGCGCATCGGCGGGCGAGAGTCGGGTGGTCGGCTTCATATCGGGTTGGCAAGCGGGGCAGGGCACGGGCTTACTGCACCACGAAGGAAGTGAACAGGACATCCACGATCTGTTGGCTCGGCAGCGCCGGTGCGAACGGCTTTGCCAGCGCCTGCTTGATTTCTTCGGCGAGCTTCTGCTTGCCCTCGACGGTCGACAGCTCCGGCGGCTGCTTGGCCGACAGCAGCAGCAGAATGCGGCTGCGCGCCTCGGGCAGGTATTCGGCAATGCGAGCCTGCGTCTGCGTGTCGGCCACCTTGACCGACAGGCCGGTGTGCAGGAAGCGGTCGCCGTCCTCGCCCTTCAGGTTGACGGTGAAGGCGTCGAGCGCGACGAAGATCGGCGCCGGAACCACGGGGGCGGCCGGCGCGGCGGGTGCGCGGTTGTTCAGCAGGCTGCCGAGGAAGAAACTTCCCGCGCCCAGCACGGCCGCGACCGCGACACCGGCGAGAATCAGCACCCCGCGCTTGCTGGAGCTGGGTGCCTGGGGAGTCGTGAGCGTTTTCGCCATGAGATGCCTGTATCGGAATGCCCCGCCATTCTGGGTGAATCGGTGGCGGGCAATGGGCCGAAAAAAAGGGGGAAACCCGCTCAGCTTGGCCGTTTGAGTCGAGCGGGAGCGACCGTCGGCGGCAGCGGACGGTCATCTCACGGGTTAACGTTGGCGGGCGGCGGAACTTGAGCGGGCGGCGGCCGGCTTGTCATCGGCGGGTCATTGCGAGGCGCCAGACTCGCGGGATTTCCTTCCCTGGAGAGCCTGCGCATGCGTCGTTCCGCTGTCCCTTCCGCCTTCCGTTCCTCCGCCGTGCCCGCTGCCCGTACCGGATTCCGCCTGTTGGGCCTGGCCGCGCTGGTGATGTCGACCGCGCTGCTCGCCGCCTGCGGAGGCGACGACGACAATGACGACAGCCCGCGGCGCTCGGTCGGATCGGTCCGCCTGATCGGCGAGCAGACGCTTGCCAACGACCTGCAGGTCGGCGGCACCACGGTCGGCGGCCTGTCGGGCATCGACTACGATCCCGCGTCCCAGCTCTGGTATCTGGTCTCGGACGACCGCTCGGACAAGCAGGCGGCGCGCTTCTATACCGCGCGGCTCAGCTATGACCTGGCCCGCCTGCAGCCGGTGCAGATCGCCGGCGTCGTCACGCTGCGCCAGGCCGATGGCAGCGCCTTTCCCAATCGCACCGCCGGCGGCGTCGTGCCCGATCCCGAGGCGATCCGCTTCGATCCGTCGACCCGCAGCCTGTGGTGGACCAGCGAGGGCGACCGCGCGCTCGGCCTCGACCCATTCGTGGCCCGGGCCAACCTCGACGGTCTGCTGACCGGCACCCTGCCGCTGCCGGCGGCGTTCCGGATGTCGCCCACGCAGGAAACCGGCTCGCGCAATAACGCGACGTTCGAAGGCCTGTCGCTGTCCGCCGACGGCAAGTCGCTGTGGGTCAGCATGGAAGGCCCGCTGTACCAGGACGGTGCGCTGCCGACGCCGTCGTCCGGCTCGGTGTCCCGGCTGCTGCGCTACGACCGCAACGGCAATGTGCTGGCGCAGTATGTCTATCCGCTCGACGCCATTCCGGCGGCCCCGGCCCCCGGACGCAGCGCCGACAACGGCGTGACCGAGATCCTGGCGATCGACGACAACCGGCTGCTGACGCTCGAGCGCGCCGGGGTGCAGGGCGCCGACGGCAACTTCACCACCTATGTACGGCTGTACCAGATCGATATCCGCGGCGCGACCGACGTGCGCGGCCTGGACCGGCTGGCAGGCGCCAGCTATGTGCCGGTGCAGAAACGGTTGGTGCAGAACCTGAACACGCTGGGACTGAAGACGGTCGACAACATCGAGGGCATGGCCTGGGGCCCGAAGCTGCCCAACGGCCGCGACAGCCTGGTGCTGGTGTCCGACAACAACTTCAACGCGACGCAGATCACCCAGGTGCTGGCGTTCGAGGTGTTGCCGGAGTAGGGCGGCGCCCGGGCGCTTCGGCGCGTACTGATTCACTTCGTCGTCCCCGCGAAGGCGGGGACCCAGCGGCTCTCAAAGATGCTGGATTCCCGCCTCCGCGGGAACGACGTGATGGGTGCTCAGGCGTTTTCAGCGCCCGTAGCCGTACCCGTCATAGCCCCGCCCGTCGTAGGGCTGGTCCGGATAGCCCTGCTGGTACGGCGGCGGATAACCGCGGCGGTCCTCGCCGTATTGCCGCTGCCGCGCCGGCCCGTCGGCACGGATCCGAGCGGCACGGATCGGGCCGGCGGCTTCCAGCGGCCCGTTGACGATCAGGTCGCCCTGCACGCGCAACGGCCCATGCACGGTCAGCGGACCGTTGAAGGTACGCTGGGGCGCCCCGCGCATCGACGGACCGTCGTCCGTTTCGAACCACTGCCCGGTCACCGGCCCGCGTACCCGCACGCGGCCGTCGACCTCGACCGGCCCCTGCACCGTCACCGGTCCGTTGACCACCAGCGTGCCGGCCACCGTCATCGGGCCGGATTCGACCGGCTGCGCCTGGACCTGGCCGGCGACCATCGTTACGCCGCAGATCGCCATCGCGGCCAGCCCTCGGCGCAGGGCAAAAATTCCTGCATTCACACCGTTCTCCCCATGATTCGGCAGCCTCCGTTGTACCGCGCGGCGAGGCCGCCGGGGCCCGCCGTTTCCCTTTGTTGCCAACGACTTACGGCGGTTACACCCGGTAACGGCGGCGCACCGTTGCACGGCGGTCCGTCCTAAGTCTTATATAAGATATAAGACGTTTGACCCAGGACCGACGTTGAGCGTACAATCGCAGCCACAACGGTGTTGTTTAATCCTCATTCCTCTATCACCCCGCAGGTTCCCATGCTCGAAAACTATCGCGCCCATGTCGCCGAACGCGCCGCGCTTGGCATCCCTCCGCTGCCGCTGTCCGCGCAGCAGACCGCCGAACTGATCGAACTGCTGAAGAACCCGCCCGCGGGTGAAGAGCAGACGCTGCTGGAGTTGATCACCTACCGCGTGCCGGCCGGCGTCGACGATGCGGCCAAGGTCAAGGCCTCGTACCTGGCCGCCGTCGCCCTCGGCAAGGAAGCCTGCCCGCTGATCAACCGTGCCCGCGCCACCGAACTGCTCGGCACGATGCTCGGCGGCTACAACATCTCGCCGCTGATCGAACTGCTGGACGACGCCGAAGTCGGCACCGTCGCCGCCGACGCGCTGAAGAAGACGCTGCTGATGTTCGACGCCTTCCACGACGTCAAGGAAAAGGCCGACAAGGGCAACGCCAACGCGCGCGCGGTGCTGCAGAGCTGGGCCGACGCCGAATGGTTCACCAGCCGTCCGGAAGTCCCGCAAAGCCTGACCGTGACCGTGTTCAAGGTCCCGGGCGAAACCAACACCGACGACCTGTCGCCGGCGCCGGACGCCACCACCCGCCCCGACATCCCGCTGCACGCCCTCGCGATGCTGAAGAACAAGCGCGAAGGCGCCGCGTTCCAGCCCGAGGAAGACGGCAAGCGCGGTCCGGTCAAGTTCATCGAAACGCTGAAGGAAAAGGGCCACCTGGTCGCCTACGTCGGCGACGTGGTCGGTACCGGCTCGAGCCGCAAGTCCGCCACCAACTCGGTGCTGTGGTTCACCGGCGAAGATATCCCGTTCGTGCCGAACAAGCGCTTCGGCGGCGTGTGCCTGGGCGGCAAGATCGCTCCGATCTTCTACAACACGATGGAAGACGCCGGCGCGCTGCCGATCGAGCTCGACGTGTCGAAGATGGAAATGGGCGACGTGATCGAGCTGCGCCCGTATGAAGGCAAGGCACTGAAGAATGGCGAAGTCATCGCCGAATTCCAGGTCAAGTCCGACGTGCTGTTCGACGAAGTGCGCGCCGGCGGCCGCATTCCGCTGATCATCGGCCGCGGCCTGACCGCCAAGGCGCGCGAAGCGCTGGGCCTGGCCCCGTCGACGCTGTTCCGCCTGCCGCAGAACCCGGCCGACACCGGCAAGGGCTTCACGCTGGCGCAGAAGATGGTCGGCCGCGCCTGCGGCCTGCCGGAAGGCAAGGGCATCCGCCCGGGCACCTACTGCGAACCGAAGATGACCTCGGTCGGCTCGCAGGACACCACCGGCCCGATGACCCGCGACGAGCTGAAGGACCTGGCCTGCCTCGGCTTCTCGGCCGACCTGGTGATGCAGTCGTTCTGCCACACCGCCGCCTATCCGAAGCCGGTCGACGTCAAGACGCACCACACGCTGCCGCAATTCATCAGCACCCGCGGCGGCATCTCGCTGCGCCCTGGCGACGGCGTCATCCACTCGTGGCTGAACCGCATGCTGCTGCCGGACACGGTCGGCACCGGCGGCGACTCGCACACCCGCTTCCCGATCGGCATCAGCTTCCCGGCCGGCTCGGGCCTGGTGGCGTTTGCCGCGGCCACCGGCGTGATGCCGCTGGACATGCCGGAATCGGTGCTGGTCCGCTTCAAGGGCAAGATGCAGCCGGGCGTCACGCTGCGTGACCTGGTCAACGCGATTCCGCTGTACGCGATCAAGCAGGGCCTGCTGACCGTCGCCAAGCAAGGCAAGAAGAACATCTTCTCCGGCCGCATCCTGGAAATCGAAGGCCTGCCCGATCTGAAGGTCGAGCAAGCGTTCGAACTGTCCGACGCCTCGGCCGAGCGCTCGGCCGCCGGCTGCACGGTGCGCCTGAACAAGGAACCGATCATCGAATACATCAACAGCAACATCACGCTGCTGAAGTGGATGATCGCCGAGGGCTACCAGGATGCCCGCAGCCTGTCGCGCCGTATCAAGGCGATGGAAGCATGGCTGGCCGATCCGAAGCTGCTCGAGCCGGACGCCGACGCCGAGTACGCCGCCGTGATCGAAATCGATCTGGCCGACGTGCACGAGCCGATCGTCGCCTGCCCGAACGACCCGGACGATGTGAAGACGCTGTCGGATGTCGCCGGCGCCAAGATCGACGAAGTGTTCATCGGCAGCTGCATGACCAACATCGGCCACTTCCGTGCCGCGTCGAAGCTGCTGGAAGGCAAGCGCGACATCCCGGTCAAGCTGTGGGTCGCCCCGCCGACCAAGATGGACCAGAAGCAGCTGACCGAGGAAGGCCACTACGGCGTGTTCGGCACCGCCGGCGCGCGCACCGAAATGCCGGGCTGCTCGCTGTGCATGGGCAACCAGGCCCAGGTGCGCGAAGGCGCGACCGTGATGTCGACCTCGACCCGCAACTTCCCGAACCGCCTGGGCAAGAACACCAACGTGTATCTGGGCTCGGCCGAACTGGCCGCCATCTGCTCGCGCCTCGGCCGTATTCCGAACAAGGAGGAATACATGGCCGACATGGGCGTGCTGAACGCCAATGGCGACAAGATCTACCGCTACATGAACTTCGACCAGATCGAGGATTTCAAGGGGGTGGCGGATACGGTGACGGTTTGATAGCGGGGGTTTGATCTGGTCGCTGGGGTTTGAGGTTGTTGTGTGTTCTTGGCCTCGAGCCCTTGGGACTGAGTTGAACGGCTTTTGAATTGGTTGCTGTTGGAAAAGCCTCGGAGGCGGAAGTCTCCGGGGCTTTTTTTGTTTTGGGGCTGATACCGGGGTCGAAGTCCGGCCGGCGCGGCAGGTCACCTGATTTTCGATGATGATCGTCGTTTCGGATCCCTTCGTTTTGATCGATCTGGAACGCGAGCCGATTGAGCGCTTGGGGATAGGGGCGGCATCTCCGTTTCGGCGCAGGGAAGCACGGCATAATCGCCACAATCCGCAGAAACAAAAGATCGAAGGATGTTCTGGCTTCTCTATCTGCTCCCAGCCACGCTCGCAGCGTCGAAAGTCGGATCTGGCCACGGCTTCTTCGCTGGACTGGCTACGCTTATCGCGGTGCTTGTCGCTCAGTCGGTATTCCTGTTCTGGCTTTCGGGCCGCATGAGCGGCGTGGTTGCCACGGCTACAACTGAGGAGACACCACGCCAACGGACCCCAGTGCCACTCCAAGTCGGCGAGAAGGCCCGCTTCAAGCGGCTCCTGCTGATGGATGGGGCGGAAGGCCGGCATGATGCGACCCGCCGGCTTTATGAAGACCTGAGGGCAACGATCAGCGAATACCTTGAAGTCGAGGCCGGCCGTGATGGCTCTGATGCCGCGATGGTTTCCAGCATGGAACTCGCCGCCGGGCATGATGCGACGAGCCACCAGAACGATGCGCTCGTGGTGTTCCGCTCGCGGGACTATGCATGGGCAGGCTTCCGGTTCGGCGGCGAGAGCTTTCGTTTCAGCTGCTGGTCGATTTCCACAATACGCTTCACCGACGTCCTTCCGGCCAAGGGCGACGGCTACTACGCGGTCACGCTGCAGTTCAAGGCTTCCGCCAGGAACCGGCCGTCTGAAACGAGTTACCGATCCAGGGGCGTGGGTGGCTTCCTTATTTTGTCTGACCATCCAGCGTCCCGCGCCGATAACATTACTGCCACGCTTAGGGAGATTGCCGCGGTTCTCGGCGCGAAATATGAATACCAGACCACTATGAACGTGTAGCAGAGTTTCTCCTCCCTTCGCCTTGGCGCATGAGAGTTTTTCCTCGTGCTTACTACCCGCGACTGTCAGTCGCCGAGGTTGCATGGATGGCGGCTTCCGACCCAAGTGCACGTCCGCTTGCGACTGCAGCGGTTCCTGCTAACGATCCGAAAATAGCCGCTGAGGAGCGATGCAGGAATGATGCGCTACCTCTTTACATGGACAGGGAGAGACCGTCTTCATCCCTTCTCGCCTGCGGCGTGCAAAGGCATGCTCTCCATACGGTTGTTGGTCGTGATCTTCTGCGCTGTTTCGCATTGGCATGCCTGAGTACCCAACGACAGGGGGGTACAGTGATGAGCGTCTGTGGTCGATAGCCGGAAGCGTTCCGGTTGCGCGTGCGACGCCATCACGTCGGTATCGGTCGGCGCATGCGAGCCGGAGAAGCATGGATCGCTGGCCGATGAAAGTGGTAGCAGAGTGCGGAGCATCGCGATCACCGAGAACGTATTTCTCGCGTTTATTGCGTCTTAGCCTTCTGCCATTTCTGTTTCCACGATTCATAAAATGAAGATCAACCACAGCATTATTACTATCCTTGCCGTCTCTACCTTGGTATTGACCGGCTGCGCGTCCGTCGACATGGCCAGCAAGGAGCAGTCCGACCAGGCCAAACAATTCAGCGCTCCGAGCGCAGGCAAGTCTGGCCTTTATGTCTACCGCAACAGCTTCGTCGGCAAGGCGCAGAAGAAGGACATCTGGGTCGACGGCAAGTGCCTCGGCGAAAGCGCCGCGGATGTGTTCTTCTACACGCAGGTCGAAGGCGGCAAGAAGCACAAGATCGAAACGGAATCGGAGTTCTCGCCAAACGCCCTGGAAGTCGCCATGGAAGCCGGCAAGAACTACTTCGTCCGCCAGTTCATCAAGCTCGGCGCCTTCGTGAGCGGCGCGGATCTGGAGCTGATCCCCGAGGAGCAGGGTAAGGCCGATGTGGCCAAGCTTGAAATGGCAAAGCCGGGCACCTGCAGCCAGTAAGTCATCTGTTTGGACGGTCGGCCACGCGCTGTTGATGTGGAGATCGGGTGGCCGGCGATGACGATCCGCGGGAATTCACATTCCCGCATTCAGGATTTTGCAGGGGTAGAAGATTGAGACACTGTTTGGCCATAGTGCTGGCCGCGTTTGCACTTGCGGCTTGCGGTACCAACAAAGGCAGCATTGGTGTTTCCGGCACGCCTGATGAGGCGGACAAGCTCCCAGGAATCTGGAAAATGAGTCCGCTGCGCGCCGGTATCGCGAACGTCGTTGAATTTACCCGCGCCGGTGAGAGCCGCTTGTATCCGTACAACTGCATCACCATGGCTCAGGAAGTGCCTGAGATCGGTCGCTACGTTGTAAACCGGAGTGCTCGAACGATTCACATCGACGAGGGGGATGGGGTAACTCAAACGCTGAACATTGTGTTCGTCACTGACGCGTTTCTTGTGCTGCGCCAGACTGTGGGCGATCAACAAATCTACCTGGAATACGAGAAGGGCGCCGATCTCGCGCCGCTGTGCGATCCCGATGAGCGCTGGGAGAAGGATCGGCTCAGGCGGGCACCTTACGTTGCCTCGGACTTCGTACCCGACCCCACGATCCCGGGCCGCCCTGGCATGGACCGTTATCTCGGTCGATGGGCCAATGAGAAGGGTGATGTCCTGATCGAAGTCAGGCGCGCAGCTGATGGCAGCTACCAACTGAATGTCGACCGGAGTGACGATTGGACCCATCTATTTAATGCCGTGTCCTGGAAAGGCGACGAAATTCACTACACCATGTTTGCGCACGCTAACCGCAGTGATCTGTTCGATCATCCAGCGCACAAGATCTCGGTCAATGGACTTTTGGCGCCGGCACTGGACGGAGCCTCGATGGAGTATGCATTCTTCATCAACGGAAAAAAGTACGAATCCGTCCTGGTCCGCAAGTGATGACGATAG
The DNA here is from genome assembly GCF_000307735.3 of Cupriavidus sp. HPC(L). Classification (NCBI taxonomy): domain Bacteria; kingdom Pseudomonadati; phylum Pseudomonadota; class Betaproteobacteria; order Burkholderiales; family Burkholderiaceae; genus Cupriavidus; species Cupriavidus sp. HPC(L). Next base: position 10,095 of record NZ_AMPR02000466.1, read on the forward strand.
ATCGGGGGAAGGGCGCGGCATAGGCCCCCTTCCTCCAGCGCCTGCAGCACGCCCTTGATCACTGGCGGCTGCCATTTTCCGCTAGCAGTCTCCAATGAAAGGGGCCCTCCGCCCCTACGGCGGTTGGGTGCAAATATTCCCCGCCGAAAATACAATCCATACGCCTTCTCAAAAGGCGAACAAATACAAAACGAAAAAAGACAGACCTCGGGGGGTCATCCATGCGTGTTCTTGTTCCTTTGCTGTTGGCCACGACGGTCGGCTTTGCCGGATGCGCGCAAACGCCGGAAGACCAGTTGGCTCCGCGTTCGTCCACGGTGCGCCTGTGCGACGGCAACGCCTGTAGCGAACAGGATCGACGCGTAGCGACGGCGCAGCTCGCCTCCAACGAAGCGGATCCGCGTATGGAGGCATTGGCGAAGGTCGCCGAGAAGAATCCGGACGCCGCCTACGATCTGGGCCTGCGCCTGCTGCGTGGCGACGGCGTCGAGCGCAACAGCTATCAAGCGCTGGAATGGCTGCGCAGGGCCGGCGACAACGGACATATGCAGGCGCAATTGGCGCTTGGCCGAATTTATCTGATGGGCTTTGAGGAAATGGGTTCGGACCCTGCCGAAGCCGAGGCTTGGCTGATGCGAGCCGCAGCCAAGGGCAGCAAGGAGGCCAAGGATTTGATTCCGCAGGCTCAGGCTGCCAAGAAAGACGAACAGAGCGCGTACCGGGTCCGCGAGGCCTATCGCACGTCGTGGTTCGCCTGGTACAGCAGCTATCCGTATTACTGGGTTTGGGGCCCTTCGGGCTGGTATCACCGCTAAGTCATCCCACCCGGATTTTTTTCGTCAATTCCTCGACAGGAACGCCCTATCATGCCCAAGAATATTTCTTTGCGCGTGGCCGCACTGGCTGCGTCCGTGGTTCTCGCTGGCTGCGCCACTGCTGGTGGCGGTCTGATCAGCACCGGCACCGCGCCTACCGCGGCCACCGGCGCCGCGGGTGGTGCCACCAGCGTCAACGCCAATGCTTCGCTGGAGCGCTGCGACGCGCCGCTCGGCACGCTGGCAGTGGATGATGGCCGCGGCAAGGAGTGGTTTGCCGGTTTTGGCGCAGCGACCAAGGTCACGACCATCGAGCCGCTGATCCGCCTGGCCGTGCAGCAGTCGAACTGCTTCGTGATCACGTCGATCGGCAACAATCGCACCGAAAGCAAGCTGTCGAACATTACCGACAAGCAACGCAATTCCGGTGAATTCCGCGCGGGCTCGCGCCAGCAGAAGGGACAGCGCGTAGCGGCCGACTACTACATGGAGCCGGCCATCATCATCGACAACGACTCCACGGGCCAGCTGGCGGCTGGTGTGGGCGGCCTCTTTGGCAGCGTCGGCGCACTGGTCGGCGGTGCGATGCAAAGCAAGGCATCGGTCGTGACACTGACCATGTTCGACATCCGCTCGGGCGTGCAGGTCTCCATCTCCGAAGGCAACTCCACGGCAACGAACTTTGGCGCTGCCCTCGGCGCGTTTGGCGGCAATACGGCCGGCGGCCTGGGCGGTTTCTCCCGCACGCCTGAAGGCAAGGCCACTGTCGCCGCATTTATGGACGCCTACAACAACATGGTGATCTCGCTGCGCAACTACAAGGCGCAAGAGGTCAAGGGTGGCCTGGGTCGTGGCGGGCGGCTGAAGGTTGGCTCGTAAATTTTTATCGGCGATCTCCCGCGCTTGACGCCATCTACTGTTCGCCAGAATCCAGTAGATGGATAGAGCGCAGGATCGGTCGTTCATTACTGCCGAGAGGACGTTATCCCGAGAGAGTCGGTTAGACTTTACGCGGCCGGGATAAAACCCAACTTGTTCTCTCACTCCAGCAGCAGGACACCACCATGAGCATTCGCGTCGGCATTGTCGGAATCAGCGGTTTTGGGGGTGGTGAGGCGATGCGCCTGATCGCGAGCCACCCGTCTTTCGAGTTGGTCTACGCCGCGGGCGAGGGCAGCGCCGGCAGTCGATTGGTGGATCGCTTTCCCGGTGTGCCGGCCAAGCTTGCCGAGTTGGTGATCGAGAAGTGGGACCCTGCGACCCTGCCGAAGCTCGACGTTCTCTTCGCGTCGCTGCCGACCGGGTCGTCGGCCGACGCGCTGGCGCGCGTTCCCAAGGACGTCAAGATCGTCGACATCGGCGGCGATCACCGCTACGTCGACGGTTGGGCGTACGGTCTCGCCGACGTCTGGCCGGCTCAGATCGAGGGGCAGACCCGCGTTGCCAACCCTGGCTGCTTCCCCGCGGCGACGCTGACCGCGCTGGCACCGCTGTTGGCCAACGGGCTGATCGAGCCCGGCAACATTGTGATTGACGCCAAGACCGGCATCTCCGGCGCCGGCCGGGGCGGGGCGGACAGCAAGTTCGGCTACGCGGAGAGCAACGAAAACGTCGTGCCCTACGGCTTGCTCAAGCACGTCCACATGCCCGAGATCGCCAAGACGATCGAGCGTCTGAGTGGTGGCTGTGCGGCAGGGCTGGTGTTCACGCCCCACCTGGTGCCGATGACTCGCGGTGTGCTCGTCACCATCTACTGCCGCGGCCGCGCTACCACCGACCAGTGTCTGGACGCGGCCCGGCGCTTCTACACTGGACGCGCGTTCGTCCGCGTCAGCGACAAGCCGCCGCAGACCAAATGGGCCACCGGCTCGAATCTCGCGTTCGTCAGTTATGCGGCCGATCCGGAGCGCAACCTGGTGATCGCGATGGGCGTGGTCGACAACCTCGGCAAGGGCGCGGCGGGTCAGGCGGTGCAGAATGCGAACCTGATCTGCGGTCTGCCGGAAACGGCGGGGCTGGATGGTGGGCCTGTTTGGCCGTGACGTCTTTTCAGGGGCCGATTGCGTAGTCGTCGCTTCGCTGCAACATTGGTGGGCGGCAGCGACGTGGTTGGAACGGCAGAGGGCTCGGACTAACAGCCGAGTTAGGTTTCAGCGCGAGGCTTGCTGTTGATCGCGAGGTGGAAGAGCCCAAGCTCGCGTCTGTCCGCGGACATTCCGAGTCGTTTGGACGACCGATATCTGCTGGAGCTTCAAGGGCGGCTTCTGACCTTGGGATTTCCCTTGTTCAAGGGTACGCGGAACGCGGCAGGCACGCTTGACCTATCCGTGAGTAACTCCCGCAGGGAAGGGAGTTTCGGTACCTCATCCAAGGGGTGCTCGCTGTCCGGTCCATCACGGCCCGCCTTGCCCGCTATCCGCTTAACGACTGTTTTTAATCTACGGCGTACGTTGTTGGTGTTGACGCGACAGTAGTGAGCGCTGCCTTGTACTTAGCGATCAAATTATTGATGATATCCAAGCACAGGCATTCGTCGTGGCCTGAACCCATATGGGCACCTCGTTGGGCCATACCAGCTACGCGGAGCCGATTGTCCGTAAAAGGCCCACCACTGTTGCCCGGGCGAATGCTTCCCGCTCCAGTGATTGTAAAGCTGATCATGCCCTTATTGGGCTCGGTCCGATTGAGAACCTTCTGATCGTTGAAATCTGGGAGGTTCCACTGCTTCCAATCCGGAAATCCAATGAGCACGCCGTCCGAGCGCCGCTCGATCGGGTTGTCCATGGGCGAGAAGTACCGATGCGGCGGGACGGGATCCTCAAACGCGAGTAGCGCAAAATCCAACTGCGCATTGCGATAAAGGATCTTGGCCGGCCATCTTTGCTGCGTATCTGGTCTAATCAGGTTGAGCGTTTTATTGATAACTTCCTGCGCCTCGTAGTCTGTTTTGAACGAATGGCCGTTCACGTTCGCGAATGCTTCGAACACGTGATCACACGTTACGAGGAGATTCAGTTCGCGATAGACGAAAGCGGTGCCTTGGCCCATCGGGATGTCGTCAACTACACCGGCTCTGCTGCAATACTCCCCAAACCATTCGACGACGAAGCACGCTTCCAAGGCAGTGGCGTGGTCGCGCACGACCGGCTCGACTGGGAGCAGAGATGCGGTGAACGGCTTGGCTTCCTGTTCCTTTTGCACCTGGGCGTTGTAGCGTTCCGCGAGGCGCGTATAGATCAAGTCGTCCTTCCCTCGGACCATGCGCAGGTAGAGCAATTTTCCCCACAATACGTTCTTTAATTCTGCAGTGCCGCCAGATCGATACTGGCGCTTCCATGGCCTCTCCTCATACGCATGGGACGCAGAGGCGGCGATTCGGTCCTGCCAACCTTTTTGAGCGGCTGCATAGCCGTTGCGCTCCCACGCATTGAGGGCGCCACGGATCCTATCGATGAACTTCCGGCGCACGTTCGGGAACTTGTTGATCGTCAGGCCAGTGACCTCCATCCGTCGGTGCCTGTCACTCAATCGGGTCTTAGCCTCATTGATCGAGAAGTGATGTGTGTTGGTGATGAGTTCCTGTAATTCGGCACCAAGCGCAAGATGCCCCTCGTCGTCTGCCGTGCAAATGGCCGATGGCAAGCCCCTGCGCGCGCGGACGATGAAAGAGAACGTTATGTCGTCGGCGTACCGGGTGTAGGTTGCGCGGTTGCGTCGGGCTAGCTCTGTCAGATCCCGGTCCATCGTCCGGCAAACGAGGTTCGACAGGAAAGGCGACGTTGGGGCACCCTGAGGAAGCGTCCCGTGCAACGTGCACATGTGCGCGATGACCGTAGCGACCTGATGGGAAAAATTAAAGGGGCGGCTAGTTAGCACCCCTCTAACTCGGTAAAACGTGATTGAGGGAAAGAAATCTTCCAGATCCAAATTGAGGATGAAGTGATTCTTCCGGTGTGCGTGTGCATTGGCGTTGGACACAATGCTGCGATTAGGCACGAACCCGTGCACGGCGGGTTTCAGTGCTGTCATTCGCTCCGTCAGGAATCCGAGCACCTTGTACTGAAGGTCTTTCAGTCGTCTCCGCGGTTCGGCAAGATGTCGCGACGAACCATCCCGCTTTTTAATGGTGAAGTGCTTATATGGCGGTGTCGGGTAAATTATCGACGCCAACTTCGAGTATTCGATTCCCAAAACGGAGCGCGAAAACATGGGCACGTCGGTGCGCGTAAGCCGCTCGCCTATTTCCTCAAGATCGAAAATATTTACCTCCATTGGCCCAGGGTGCCGCCCCCGTTCGTCTTTCTCCTGTACTGCAGCGGCCAAACGACAATCAACATGGCGCACATTGGCTGAGGAAACCTCGTCGAAAGCCTGCGTTAAACGCGGGCCTGGTTAAGCTCCGATTGGGGGCGACGCTCGATTGTAAGCGGTTGACTCACAACGGTGCAACGTCGCTCGCTTAAAGGATATTTTTCATGGACCTGTCTTAACAAAGCCGCTCTCACTCTGGCGGAGGGCTCCATATGTATCGGCCTTCAAGGTTCCGGATCGTTGCTTGTAGGCCGCCGCAATCCTACTTATCGCTATTGGCCACAAGACCGCCGATGTACTTCTCCAGGAACAATCCACCCCTCGCCCACTTCTCCGGCAAACCAAACCTACTGTCCACACTAACCGCAGTCATCCGCTCATACGAGCCGGCAGCAGCATCCGAAAATCCCATCCCCCAAAAAGCGTCTCCTTCCACTTGTCCCGCGGCACGGCTTCAACTTCAACGGGCCGGCGAAGCGCCTGGGGAAAGGTGGTTGCAACATCTTCCGATGAATTACCGACGCGGCCCCTCGACATAGCGGACGCTAATACCGTCGAGCGGAGACATCAGCCGGGCGGGAGCCGCTTCTCCCAGATCGCGGGGGCGACCATGGGAATGGTAGATCGGCAGGGAGCATCGTCGGTGGTTGCCCGTGCTGCGTACCGTATCGTGCAGCCAATCCCAATTGCTCATGTAATAAGTGGCGCGATTGATCGCCGCGGGGATCGATTGGCGGCGCAGCCCATATGGCCTACCGGCTCGAATCTCGCATTCGTTAGTTATGCGACCGACCCGGAGCGCAACCTGGTGATCGCGATGGGCGTGGTTGACAACCTTGGCAACGGGGCTGCGGGGCAGGCGGTGCAGAATGCGAACCTGATTTGTGGGTTGCATGAAACCGCAGGGCTGGAGGGTGGGCCTGTTTGGCCATGAGGTCTTTGCGCGTCGGATTTCGTCGTCATCTGCGCGGCATCGCTGTTGTGAGGGCACCGACGCGGTCGCCATGGCAGAAGCCTCGGACCAACAGCCGAGCTGGGCCGCGCGCTCGAAGCTTGCTTTCGATCTGAGGATAGACAGCGCAAGCTCGCGTCCCTTCGCGGACATCTCGAGTCCGATTTGTTGCTCATATCTGCTTGCGCTTCGACAGCGGTGTTATGATCGAAATAGCGTCAAGTCAAAGCCAGGAAGTGCTCAAAATGGTGGATTGGTTCCCTATCGTCTTTATCGTTTTCAAGGTTCTCGTGCTGGGCACGGGCATGTTCTTCGCCATCAAGTGGCATTACGACAAAGGTCGGAAGAAACCAGCTGATCATCGCTAGGAGCGTGGCCCTAGCTATTGCCACTGGCCACAAGACTGCCGATATATTCCTCCAGCGCCGTCCCGCCCTTCAGCGGCTCCTCCGGCAAATCGAATCCACCGTCCACAGTGGCCGCAGTCATCCGGGCATAGGAATCGGCCGCAGCCTCCGAAAACCCCAATCCCAGGAACGTCTCCTTCCACTTGTCCCGCGGCACGACTTCCACTTCAACGGGTCGGCCGAGCGCCTGCGAGAAGGCAGTCGCAACGTCCTTGGAGGAATACCGACGCGGCCCCTCGACATAGCGGACACCAACATCGTCGAGCGGAGACATCAGCCGGGCCGCTGCCGCTTCTCCCAGATCGCGTGGCGCGACCATGGGTATCGGTAGATCGGCAGGGAACATCATCGGCAGCTTGCCCGTGCTGCGTACCGAGTCGAGCAGCCACTCCCAATTGCTCATGTAGTAAGCGGCGCGATTGATCGCAGCGGGTATCGGTTGGCGGCGCAGTCCTTCTTCGAGCTCCCACAGGACGCTCAGATCGCCGATGCGCTCGCCGGGCTGGGCGCTCCCGGTGGATTCAGCGACGACCTTTTCCAGGCCCGAGTCCTGGAGCGCGGCAACGATGTTGGCCACCGTGTGCCGCTCGATCGCATCGGTGTCCTTGCTGGTGTCGGCGGGCGGATTGAGCAAGAACGCCCGGCGTCCTCGTCGAAACGCGGCGCGCAATGACGCCACGTCTTCCACATCGGCCTCGACGATATCGGCGCCCTTGTCGCGCCATTTGGCCGCACGGGCGGCCGAGCGGGTCACGATGGTGACCGCCTGGCCGCGGGCGAGCAGCGCTTCCGTTGTCGCCGATCCAACATGTCCGGTACCGCCCATGATGACGTACATGTGCTTGCCTCCGGCGTTCCCTGAGCCGTTGTCAGGAATGGACGCATAAGTCATTGCTCATGTCGAAACCATATCAAAGACGGAAGCGGCGTTGGCAATTCCCCTTGAAATGGCTGAACTGGCGACGATTACTGCCCCGCATCCCTCGGCACCGCTTTCCACATGACGATCCCGGCCGCCACCAGCAATCCCGCCAACAGATACAGCGCATTGTCCATGCTGCCGGTCTGCACCTTGACTTGCCCAATGACCCAGGGGCTCACGATGCCGCTGGTAATGCCAACGCTGCTGATGAACGCGAGTCCGGTTGCGGCGGTATGCCCGGGCAAATAGCTGCGCGGCAACGACCAGAAGATCGGCAGCGCGGCGAAGATCAACACCGCTGCCACGGACAGGATCGCCAGCATCGCGCCGAAATGCGGCAGCCGCAGTGTCAGCAGCGCAAGGGCCAATGCGCCGCCGCAGCAGCACAGCAGGAAATGGCGATGGCGCTCGCCAGTGCGGTCCGAATTCCGCGCAATGAGGATCAGGCCGACAGCGCCGACCGCATTGGGAATCACGCTATACAAGCTGATCGACACGACATCCGTAATGCCGAAATCCCGAATCATCAGCGGCATCCAGAAATTGAGCGTCAGCGAGCCGCACGTCAGCGCAAAATAGATGAACGCGAAGACGTACAGCTTCGGATTGCGCAGCGCCTCGCGCAGGGCGCCGAGCGTATGCGCGGCGTGGCTGCCTTGTTCGCCTTCGAGTTGCCGTGCCAGCAGCGCCTTTTCACCAGCGGTCAGCCATTTGGCATCGGCGGGGCTGTCGACCAGATACCAGGCGGCAATCAGCCCGAGCAGCACGGCGGGCGCACCTTCGATCGCGAACATCCATTGCCAGCCGAACAGCCCCATCACGCCAGCCATATCGCGCATGATCCAGCCGGAGACCAGGCCGCCGAGCACGCCGGCGACGGCGACGCCAGCGAAGAAGATCGCCATCACCGCAGCGCGGCGGCGGGCCGGGAACCAGTAGGTCATATACAGCACGATGCCGGGGAAGAAGCCGGCTTCGAACACGCCAAGCAGGAAACGCAGCGTATAGAACTGCGCCGGCGTGGAGACGAAGGCCATTCCCACCGAGACGGCGCCCCACAGCAGCATGATCCGCGTGAACGTACGCCGCGCGCCGAAGCGGGCGAGCAGCATATTGCTTGGCACTTCGCACAGCACATAGCCGACGTAGAACACCGCGGCACCAAGGCCGTACATCGCATCACTGAAGCCGAGGTCGTGCTTCATCTGTAATTGCGCGAAGCCGATATTGATGCGGTCGAGGAAGGAGATGACGTAGCAGACGAACAGGAAGGGGACGATCCGCATCCAGATCTTCTGATGCAGCGCGTCTTCTTCGTGTGCGAGGGCGAGCGGGGGCGTCGCGGTGCCCGCGTGGAGTTGGGACATGCTTTGTCTCCGTAAAGCAGGAAGGAGGAAAAAGACGGGCGGATCGCGCCGCCCTTAACGGGCCGGTGTCTTGTGCACCGTGGGCCCGGAGTGGTCTTCGTCGTGTGCCGGTTGAATTGCGCGGGGTGGGGCTCGACCTGCCCATTCAGGCAGAGGCGGTTTCCGCCTCGCGTGCCGATCGCAATGCCGACAGCAGCGTCTCGTGGTCGCCGATATGGTTGGCGAGCAGCAGGATCAGGCGGGCGTTGGCGGCCTGACTTTGGGCGTCATCCAGATCGCGGTGCATGTCGATCAGCGCTTCGTAGAAATCGTCGGGCCGGGCCAGGTTGGGTTCGGTGGTCAGGGGCATGGGGTCTCCGGGGGGTTTCTTGTTGCGCTTTGGCCTGGCGTTGTCGTTTGGCGGGAGTGGGTTGCCCTCTCCCCCGCCCCTCTCCCGCAGGCGGGGAGGGGGGAGAACAAGCGTGAGGCGGGGCGCAATGCCGGTTGCTGACGCGTCAGGCAGCGACTGCTTCGGCTGGTGCCGATGATGCGGGCCGGACCATCGCAGATTCCGCCAGGTGCTTGCCCTGAGCCCGCGCCATGGCCTCCATCACGCGGTCCGCCTCGACGGCACGCCAGCGCGCGCAGACATGCTGGTCCGGCCGAATCAAATACGCGGTGCCCGGCACGGCGTCGTAGCGCTTGGCTACCACGCCTTCGGCATCGACTAGCACAGCGGTGTCAGCTGTGGATGCAGCGGAGTCGGTGGCTGGCGACACGAACAGCAGGCGTGGCGACCCTGACAGGGCGCGCAATGTGGCGATCTGCTTTGTGGTTTCCGCATCGAGCGTTTGCGGATTGCCGTAGACCAGCAAACAGAATCCACCATCGAGCCGCGACAGCAGCCATTCCGGCGCACCATCGACAAGCACCGGCGCATCGGCGCTCGGTGCGCCAGGCACCATCGCACCCGCGAAGGCATCGATATCGGGTGTATTCAACGCAGACGAGGCCAACACGCTGGGCACCGACAGCCGCCCGCTATTGACCAGCGTCCGCGCAAACGGATGCCTGGCCGCCAGCGTCAGCACGGCGTCGCGAAACACACGGCTTACCTGGCTCTTCGGGGTGATGAAGTCGGTGGAGCGCGTCGAATTGCGGATGTTCTCGTCCGCCGCGTATTCCCGTTCGCTGGCGTAGGTGTCGAGCAGCGCCTCCGGCGCCTCGCCGCGCAAGACATGGGCGAGCTTCCATGCCAGGTTGTCGGCGTCCTGCACGCCGCTATTGGCGCCGCGTGCGCCGAACGGCGACACGCCGTGCGCGGAATCGCCGGCGAACAGCACGTTGCCATGCCGGAAGCTGTCCATGCGCAGGCACGAAAACGTATAGACGCTGACCCATTCGAGTTCGAACTTTGCATCCGGGCCGAGCAGCGCCTGCACGCGGGGGATCACGCGCTCCGGCGATTTCTCCAGCACGGGATCGGCGTCCCAGCCCAGCTGGAAATCGATGCGCCAGACGTTGTCGGGCTGCCGATGCAGCAGCACCGATTGATTGGGATGGAAGGGCGGGTCGAACCAGAACCAGCGCTCGCTCGGAAAGCCGGCTTCCATGCGGATATCCGCGATCAGGAAGCGGTCCTTGAAGGTGCGGCCCTTGCTGTCGAGGCCGAGCAGGTTGCGCATCGGGCTGCGCGCGCCGTCGGCGGCAACGACATAGCGCGCCGTCACCGCATACGGACCATCGGGCGTTTCCACCGCCAGCGTGACGGTGCCGTCCGCGCCCGCGTCATCGCGACGCTCGATGCCCACTACCTTGTTCTTCCAGCGGATTTCGATGTTAGGCAGTTCGAGCGCGCGCTCGAGCAGGAAGCCTTCGACGTAGTACTGCTGCAGGTTGATGAAGGCGGGCCGCCGATGTCCGGTCTCCGGCAGCAGGTCGAACGCATAGACCATCTGGTCGCGCAGGAAGACCTTGCCGAGATTCCAGCGCACGCCCTTGTCGGCCATGCGGTCGCCGCAGCCCAACCGGTCGAAGATTTCCAGCGTGCGCTTGGCGAAGCAGATCGCGCGCGAGCCGGTCGACAGCGTGCAATCGTCATCGAGCAGCACCACGCGGATGCCTTGCTGCGCCAGATCGATCGCGGTGGCCAGGCCCACCGGTCCGGCGCCCACCACCACGACGGGATGCACCGCGCCGGCGGCTGACTGCTCGGCGCACGGCCGGTATTCGAAGGTCAATCGTTGATAGTCGACCGTCATCGTGTTGTCTCCTTCCACCATCTCGGATGCCGATCCTGCCCCGTCAGTCCTGCAGCGCGGCCCACATTTCCTTGTCGCGCTGGGCGGTCCAGATGCGCGGATGCGTGATGCCGGACGCCTCGTCATAGGCGCGCGTCACGTCGAACGGCAGGCAGTGCTCGTAGATGAAAACATGGCCGAACTTCGGGTCCATGTTCTTGCGCGTATGCGCCATCGCGGCCTTCAGGTCCATGTTCTGCGCCACCGCTTCCTGGCCGGTGCGGTACAGCGTGGTGACGAAGTCCTTGGTGTAGGCGATGCCCTCGCGTACCTGCTGCGGCGTGGTCAGCGCCGGGCCGCGGCCCGGGACGAGCTTTTCGGCACCGAGCGCCTGCAGCGCGTCCAGCGTCGCGGGCCATTCGGCCAGCTGCGCGTCGCCGCAATAGCAGGCGGCCTCGTATTCGACCAGGTCTCCGGAGAACAGCACCTTCTGCGACGGCAGCCAGACCACGGTGTCGCCCTTGGTGTGGCCCGAGCCGAGATGCGCGATGCGGACTTCGAGCTTGCCCAGGAACAGCGTGATTTCCTTGTCGAACACCAGCGTCGGCCACGTCAGGCCCGGCACCGTTTCGACGCCGGCGAACAGCCGCGGAAAACGCTCGATTTCCGACTTCATGTCGGCCTCGCCGCGCTCGACGATCATTTCGTAGGTGCCGCGGCTGGCGATGATCTGCTGCGCGCCTTCGGCGAAATACGCCGATGCGCCGAGCACGCGCACCGCGTGATAGTGCGACAGCACCACGTACTTGATCGGCTTGTCGGTGACCGTGCGGATCCGGGCGATCAGGTCTTGCGCCATCGCGGGCGTCGCGGTGGTGTCGACGATCAGCACGCCGTCGTCACCGATGATCACGCCCGAATTCGGGTCGCCTTCGGCCGTATAGGCGTAGGCGTTCTCGGACAGCTGGGTGAAGGTGACCTTTTTGGCTTCCAGGTCGGCCTGCGATGCGAATGCTTTTGCCATGCTTGCCTCGTCGTGGGTGACGGGGCGCGGCAGCGGGCGGCATTGCAAGTGACAACGCGCGAATACTGTCTCGCCCCTTCGTTATTGGATTGGCCGGGCGCGAACCGCGCACGGTGTTGTCGGGGTAGACGGATGGTAGGAGACGTTCTTGTGTTAGTCAATATCCAAATGGTTTGCTACAGAATAAAAAGAGCGCAGAGGCAGTCCGGGGGCGGCCGCGCTGCCACGGGCCGCGTGGGGCCCCAGCAGGCCGCCGCCGCGGTCTCCATGCGGCGTTGGATTAATATCCAGCCTTTCGGAGGGTGACGATGGGCGAGGAAGGGCAGGCGGGACAGGAAAAGACACAGCGCGGCGTGCAGAGCGTCGATGTGGCCGGCCGCTTCCTGCAGGCGCTAGCGGAAGCGCGCGCGCCGCTATCGGCCGCGGAGCTCGCCACGGCCGTCGGCATTGCACCGGCTCAGGCCCATCCTTATCTCGTTTCGCTGACGCGCCAGGGCTGGATCAAGCGCGACCATCTCGACGATCGCTTCGAGCCCGGCCCACTGGCGCTGCAACTGGCCCGGATGCGGCTGGAACTGGATCCCGGCCTGCATGCGGCGGTGCCCCTCGTCGCCGAACTGACGGCACGGACCGGCTGCAGCGTGGCCGTCAGCGTACCCGGTGCTCAGGGTCCGACCATCGTCCGCTACGAGCGCGGCAATGCGCCGCTGCACGTCAATCTGCATGTCGGCACCGTGATGTCGCTGGCCACCACCGCGACCGGCCGCATGTATTGCGCCTGCGTGGACCAAGCGCAATGGGTGCCGCTGTTCGACGCGCTGCCGGCGCGTCCCCCACGCGCTGCGTTTCTTGCCGAGCTCGACGAGGTGCGCAGCCGCGGCATCGCACGCAGCATCGATATCCCGAGCCCCGGCGTCAGCAGCCTGTGCGCGCCCGTACGGGACGCTAGGGGCGCCCTTCGTCTGTTGCTCACCGCGATTGGGCCGACGGCCAACATCGACACCACCTGGCGCGGCGAACTGGCCCGTGCCCTGCTGGCGACGGCTGCGCAAGTTGCAAATTCGCTGCGCGGAGAAGACTGACTCATGACGAACGCGATCGGAACCAGCGACGAGGCTGCAGGCAAGCCGCAGCGCGGCATTCAGGCGCTCGATGCCAGCGCCCAGCTGATCGGAGCGCTGCTGCGTGCGGGCAGCCCGCTCGCGCTCAGTGAACTGGCACGCGGCGCCGGCATGGTTGCCGCCAAGGCCTTTCCGCATCTGGTCAGCCTGGTGCGAGCCGGTGTACTCGAGCGCGATGCCGATGGGCGTTTTCTGCCTGGACCGCTGGCGCTGCAATTGGGGCTGATCGCGCTGCAGCGGCTGTCGCCGGTGCGCGAGGCCGAGCCGGAAGTGCGCGGCCTGGCAGTCGATACCGGGCTCAGTGTCGCGATGGCGGTGCTCGGTCCGCTCGGGCCTACCGTAGTACGGCTCGAAGAATCGGCGCGGCCGCAGCACGTCAGCCTGCGCGTCGGTACGGTACTGTCGCTGGTCAATACCGCGATCGGCCGCGTGTTCGCCGCCCATCAGCCCGCAGATGTCCTCGACGGACTGCTTCAACACGAAGCGGTGCGGATGGCCGGCGCACCAGTAAAGGCGCTACGAGAGGAAAAGACCGCCTATGCCGCGAGGCTGGCACGCATTCGCGAGCAAGGCATGGACGATGCGCTCGACAGGCCGGTGCCCGGTATCCATACGTTGGCCGCGCCGGTGTTCGACCACACCGGGACGGCAGTGCTGGTATTGGCGACGATGGGAACCGCGGGCAGTTTCGACAGCGCGCTCGACGGTATTGTGGCGCGTCGATTGGCTGGGGCGGCGCAACGCCTGTCCTGGAGATTTGGGCAGCCGAATCACGGCTGGATATGACCGGTAATCCCGGCGTTCAGATTGGCACGCCATCCCTATAATCGCGTGCGGGTAATCAGAACGGCGTAGCAGCGAGCGCCGGCATTTCGACGGGAAGGCCACGGTATTCGCCGTGGCAAACAATAAAGAAGAACAATGCAGACAATACCGGTCAGCGACGCGGCTTGCCCGCGTCGGCACGCGATTGCGCTCGCCGTATCCATTCAAATGCTCGCGCCGTCGGCGGCCTGGGCTCTTGCCGTTGGCGGGAGCGGAGGAGAGGGAAGCTCATACTCTAATTCGATTCCGATACCGGGCGGCCTGGGCGGTATGACGGGGCCCGGCGGCAATGGTGTCGCCGACAACAGCCCCGGCACGGGTGGTGGTGGCGGCGGGCAAGGCCAGGCGGGTGGCCACGGCGGCCTGTCGGAGGAACATGCCAACGACTGGGTTGTCCCGGCCGGCGGCAGTGCCGGTACGGCGCTGAGTCCCAATGGCGGCTGGGGTATGAGCGGCCACATTACCAGTGACGTCGGGGTGTATTTGGGCGATGGGGGCGGCGGTGGCGGTGGCGGTGCCGCCGGGATCGTCTCCGGCGGCGACCTTACCGTTTTCCCCACGGGGCCCGTCAGCTGGCTGCGGGGAGGAGCGGGCGGCAACGGCGGCAAGGGCGGCGGCTATATCTCGGGCGGCGTCGTTTACTACACCGGCGGCGGCGGCGGCGGTGGGGCCGGCGGCATCGCAATCCAGCATTCGGGCGATCACGGCATTCTGGTCAGGGACCAGGTCAACATCGTGGGCGGCGATGGCGGCGCGGGTGGCGAAGGCGGTGGCTTTCAAGGGCAGCCTGGCGTCACGATCCGCGGTGGCGGCAATGGCGGCGGCGGAGGCAGCGGCATTTCGGCGAGCGGATTCGTTCGCATGCAAATCGAGCGTCAAGCGTCTGTGTCTGGCGGCAGTGGCGGTGCGGGCGGAAAAGGCGCCGATATGGATCCGGGCTCCTTCGATGGGCCGTCCAGCGGCGGGAACGGCGGCGACGGCGGGAATGCGGTCGAACTGTCGGGCGGTGGCGTCATTGTCAACGCCGGGACGCTTCGCGGTGGGGATGGCGGCACCGGGGGCGCCGGCGCGATCGTCGGCGCCCAAACCGGCGCTCAGGGACAGGCGGGGCGCGGCGGCATCGCGATTACCGGCAGCAACGTCAGCATCGTCAACAGCGGGGAAATCTCCGGTGGCATGGGGCGGCTGGGCCGCGAATACGCGATCTTTCTGAACTCGGGTACCAATCGGCTCGAACTGTGGAGCACCAGCGTAATCAACGGCAGAGTTGCCGTGTTCGGTGCCAACAATGTGCTGGCGCTGGGTGGCAGCGCCGATCAGTCGTTCGACGTCTCGCAAATCGGCACCAGCTACAACGGCTTCTCGCAATTCGAGAAGACCGGTACGTCGACCTGGACGCTGGCCGGCAGCACGTCCCGCACCACGCCATGGAGAATCCTCGATGGCACGCTGAGCATTGCGAGCGACGCCAATCTCGGTGCGAGCGCTGGCAACCTGATGCTGGATGGAGGAGCGCTGCGCACGACAGCGTCGCTGACGACCGCGCGCGCTACTTCGATCGGCAGCAGCGGCGGTACCTTCTCCGTCGACCCGGGCACTACATTGACGCACAACGGAACGATTTCCGGGGCTGGTCAGCTGACGAAGACCGGTGGCGGCACGCTGGCGCTGACCGGCGCCAACACCTATGCCGGCGGCACCGTCGTCAACGGCGGCGCGCTGGAATCGACCGGCAATGCGCTCGGTACCGGAACGATTATCGTGAACGGCGGGACGCTGTCTCTGATGCAGGGGTTCGACGCGGGCAATCGCGTCATTCGCAATGCCGGCGGTGCGATCCTGATGTATGACAACACTTCGCTCGGGCAGGCAACGGTCGAGAACCTCGGTGGCCTCACCTACCTGAACCGCAACAGTAGCGCCGCGGATGCCACCATCATTAACAGCGGCGGCACCATGTCGTTTCAGGAAGGGTCGACTGCGGGGAACAGCCGCGTCGTCACCAATGACGGCAGCCTGACCGAGTTCTGGGGTTGGAGTACGCCCGCCAATGCGACGCTGATTGCCAACGGCTCGGGCAGGGTCGACTTCTCGGGCACGTACGGCCCTGCTTTCGACCGGCAACTGACCGCAGCGTCGATCGAGGGCTCAGGCCGTTTCCTGCTCGGGCGGAACCGCCTCACGGTCGGTGGCGACAACCGATCCACCGAGGTATCCGGCACCATCGAAGATGGTGGCGCAGGCGGAGGCACCGGCGGTGGCCTGACCAAGATCGGCACCGGCACGCTGTTGCTCAATGGCACGAACACCTACACCGGCGCGACCGAGGTCAATGGCGGCAAGCTGGTGGTCGGAGATGCCGCGCATGCTGGGGCGCGCGTGGCCGGTCCGGTCAATGTGAATGCCGGCGCCACGCTGGGCGGGTTCGGGACGGTTGGCAGCACGGTGGTCGCCAACGGGGGCACCATTGCGCCGGGCAATTCGATCGGTACGTTGACGGTCGACGGCGATCTGCGGCTGGATGCCGGATCGACATATCTGGTCGAAGCCGATCCCGATTCGTCTGCCAGCGACCGTATCGCGGTGACGGGCGCCGCGACACTGGGCGGTGCCGTTGTCCATATCGGTCCCGAGGGCAGTTTTGCGTCCACGCGCAGCTATACGATCCTGACGGCGGGCTCACTGCGGGGCAGCTTCGGCTCGGTTGCATCGAACTATGCGTTTCTCGATCCGACGCTGACGTATGGCCCCACCGCAGTCACGCTGCAACTGACGCGCAAGCAGGTCCCGGTCGACCCGCAACCGCCGGAGCAGCCCCAGCCGCCCGTTCAACCGGAGCCGCCCGTGCAACCGCAGCCGCCCGTGCAACCGGGACAGCCGGGACAGCCCGGTCCCACGAGGCCGATCCGTTTTGCCGACGCGGCAATCACCGGCAACCAGATCGCCGTGGCCAATGCGCTCGACAGCCTGCCTGACAGCAATGCGCTGCACGAAGCGGTGCTGACGCTGCCGCAAGGCGCGCCGCCGGCGGTATTCGACAGCCTGTCCGGCGAAGCCCATGCGAGCACCGCCACGGGCCTGATCACGCTGGCCGGCGCGGCGCGAAGCGTGCCGCTGAGCCATCTGCGGGATAGCCTGTCGGCCGGGCTGATGCCAGGCGCCTTGATCGCGCAGGTCGGCGGGCCGCTGCCCGCTGCGGCGCTGCCGATATCCGCCGTGCAGCCGATGTGGGTAGACGTGGTCGGCAACTGGCAGACGCTAAATGGCGATGGCAACGGCGCGCGCGTGCGGCAGCAGACGGGCGGTTTCCATGTCGGCGCCGATGGCGACGTGGGCGCAGGTTGGCGCGTCGGCGGCGCATTCGGCTATGCCAACAGCACGCTGCGCGTATCGGATCGTGCGTCCCGAGCGATCACCGATTCGTTCAGCGGCACGCTATACGGCGGGCGCGCGTTCGATGTGGGCGGCGGCAAGCTGAACCTGCTGCTGGGAACCGCATACAGCTGGCACGACGTCGACACCGATCGGCAGGCCACGGTCGGCACCAACGTGCAGGCATTGAGCGCCAGCTATGCGGCCAGCACCGCCCAGGTATTCACCGAGCTTGGCTATGCGCTGCCGCTGTCGCGCACCACGCGGATCGAACCCTATGCTGGCGTGGCATGGAGCGACACCCGCACGCGGGGATTCGGCGAGACCGGCGGATCGGCCGCGCTGCACAGCCCCGGCGACAGCAACACGCTGACGATGACGACCGTGGGCTTGCGTACGAGCACCCGTTTCCAGATCGGCAATGTCGAAGGCGCGGTGCACGCCGGCGCCGGCTGGCGACACGCGTTCGGCGATGTGCTGCCGACGACGACGCTGGCCTTCGCCGGTAGCCAGAGCTTTACCGTCACGGGTGCGCCGATTGCACGCAATGCGGGAGTGGCGGAGTTGCGGGCCGATCTGGCGCTGTCGCGCACGGCGACCTTCAGCTTGCGCTACGCGGGCCAGTTCGGCGACGGCAACCGCGATCACACCGCTTCGGCGGGGCTGCGGTGGCGGTTCTGATTGGCATTGGGGGCGCGTCGTAAGTGTGCCTTTGGTCGAGGGAGACGAAAGCCCGGCCTGCAGCTGACATCTCGCTGCGGGGCGAATGGGCCGGTGGCGCTTTACGGCCGTCCCCACAATGTCGAGAGGGGCGCTGCCCACAAGCGCTCCCCCAACGGCAACGTTTCGACGCCGTCGTAGAGCACGACACCGAGCCTGAGCTGATCGCCCGCAAGACCGGCTAGCCGCTTCAATCCACGTAGATCGCTTTCCTTTACCGTTGCAGCGGCTTTCACTTCGACCGCCACCAACTCACCGGCCGAATTTTCGATGACGAAATCGACCTCAAATTGTGCGTGGTCTCGGTAGTACAGGAGCTGGCAATCCGTTTCTGCGGTCGCTGCATGTTTGAGCAGCTCACTGAATACGAAAGTCTCCACTACATTTCCGTATCGACACCGATCCCGCTGTATCGCCGCGTCAGACAGACCGCACAGCATCGACAATAGTCCCGAATCGATGAACTGAAGCTTTGGAGTCTTGATAACCCGGTTCAGCCGATTCCGTGCCCAAACGTCGACCCTGCGCAGCAGATACAACTGCTCGAATACACCGATGTAGCGAGAGACTGTTTTATTGTCGAGTCCGACTTGAGCGCCGATCTGGCTGTAATTGCAGACTTGTCCTGAAACCTGGGCCAGCGCACGTAGAAATCGAGGAAGCAGGTCTAGTTTTGCAATCTCTGCGACGTCCCTGACATCGCGTTGCAGGATGGCATCGACATATTGTCTGGCCCACGCCGTCCTGCGCCGCGCGGTCGTACGGGAGATCGCTTGGGGATACCCACCGCGCAAAACGGCCTCCACGAGGTGCTCCCCTGTGGTGGCGTCGGCGGCGGAGAGGAACCCGCCCCCAAACGCATAATCGATCCAGTTGCCCGTGCCGCCCCGTATTTCGCTTTGCGATAGGGGTAACAACGTCAGGGTTTCCATCCGGCCTGCCAGCGAATCCGCCACGTTGGGCAACGCCATCAGGTTCGCAGAACCAGTCAAAAGGAATCGACCGGGTCGGCGGTCCTCGTCGACCGTTTTCTTGATCGCCAGTAGCAGTTCAGGGGCGCGCTGGATTTCGTCGATGACGGCGCGGTCAAGGCTTCGGATCAATCCGCTCGGATCTTCCTTGGCAGCGAGCAGCGTGAGTTCGTCATCCAATGTCAGGTAGCGCATCCCCTCTGTTGCGATATGACGAACCAAGGTGGTTTTCCCAGCCTGCCGTGGGCCGGCCACGAGGACCACGGGGGTATCCGTCATGGCCTCTGCCAGGCGGGGCTGGAGCAACCTCGGGTATAGGGATGGAGCGTCGGCCATGGAGCGATGGTAGTGAACGAGTGGCGGCCACGCAACGGAAATTTGGGAGCGAGCTTGACGAAAATTGGGATTGACGTTGGGGAAATTTGGGAATGATACCGATAAACATTGGGAATCGGTTGATCTTTGAGTGACCAATAAGTATCTCCGGTCGTATGTGCGAGTGCCCTGCGGAAGGAAGCCCGCAGACGCAATGAACTAGACTTCAAGCCCCCGCAAACCGATATCGACGATCCAAACCATGCCGCATCCCATCCTCAACATCGCCGACGCCCAATACCTGGACTTCGCCGACCTGTCCCGCCAATACGGCTCAGAACTGCCCGCCGAGCGCTACGGCGGCCGGATGGCGCCGATCGGCCGCATGCTTGGCGCGCAGAAGCTCGGCTACAACCTGACGGTGATCGAGCCCGGAAAGCGCGTGTTTCCCTTCCACAGCCATCGAGCCAACGAGGAAATGTTCTTTATCGTCGAAGGCACGGGTGAAGTACGCATCGGCGCGGCCCGCCATCCAAGCCGCGCCGGCGACGTGATTTCCTGCCCGGCGGGTGGTCCGGAAACCGCGCATCAGATTATCAATACCGGCGCGCAGGAATTGAAAGTGCTGGCCGTCAGCACGATGGCCGCACCGGAGCTTTGCCACTATCCCGACTCGGGAAAATTCGGCGTGCTCGATCAAGGCAATGGGTTTGCCTATATGGGCCGGCCGGAGGGAAGCCTGGACTATTGGGAAGGCGAATGAAGAGCGGTTCGCCGGCTTTCAAGGCTGGCGAACCGCCGAACCGTCGAACCGCGACGGTTATCCCGCCAGCTTGATCAGCGCCGGCACCGTCAGCACCGCCGTGTAATACCCCATGAACTGCACACCCGTGTTGAAGCCCAGCACGCGCGACAGCAGCCCGCCGATCGAACCCAGCGTCAGGATCACCAGCAGGCCGAGCAGCTGGCCTTCCCACACGCTGATCACCAGGATCAGCCCGACGAACGTCGCGACGATGGCTTCGTGCGAGATGCGGCGCGACACGAACAGCGCGGCGCGGCGCGCGTAGTTCATTGCGAACGGATACGACACGATCGCCGCCAGCAGCACCGCAAGCAGGCCGTAGCCGAGGAATTCCCAGTGGTTCAGTAGGTTATGCAGGTTGTGGGTCTGGCCATTGGCCGCATCGACGGTGAACACGGGCGGGGCGTTGAACAGCGGTGCGGCCGGGCCGGCAGCCACCGGGCTCAGCGGCAGGCCGAAGGCGATCAGCGGAATCAATGCCTCGGCGATATAGGTCGCTTCGGTAACGCCATTGCGGGCGCTGAGCACCGTGGTCAGCCGGTGATAGGCGTGCTTGATGCGCGAGCCGACGAGCTCGCCCAGCACCACCGTCATCGCGACCGGGCTGAACACGAAGGTCGCGCTCGAGATCGCCGCGGTCGCCACGGTCCAGCGGGTCTGGGTGCCGTCCATCACCTTCAGGGGATTCGGGAAATAGCCGCCCCAACCCTTGACGTCCGGCGCCAGCGTAAAGGTGCGTGCTTCCTTGCGCTGCATGCGTGGACGGTCGACCGGCGATAGCGTCGAGAACAGGTCCGCGATCAGCGGACCGATGGCGATGCCGAGGAAATAGCTGATGCTCAGCTTGACGCCGAATTTCGCGGTCAAGGTCTGCAGCGCGACGATCACCACGACGAAGGGCACCAGCGTTGCTACCGAGGCCCAGCGGCCCGGGGAGGCGTAGGCGATCACCAGCGCGGCGGCCACGAAGATCCACGGCGCGGCCTTGGTGATGGTGGCGCCGAACGGTGCCAGCAGCACGGCGAACAGCACCGCCAGCGGTACCGCGCAGAAAGCAGCAACGATTGCGCCGGAAATCATCTTGCGCAGCGCGATATGCGGCACGCCGAGATTGCGCAGATGGTTGGCATCCTGCATCAGCGGCGTGGCCATGGTGTCGCCGGGGATGCCAAGCAAGGCAGTCGGCACCGCGTGCGTCATGTGCTTGGCGACCGCGCCGGCCAGGAAGAAGGTGAACACGCCGGCCGGCGGCACGCCGAGCAGCACGACAAGCAGCGTCAGTGGCGCCAGCGTGGTGGTCTCGTCGGTGCCGGACACGAGGCCGATGGCCGCGAACACGATGGCGCCGGCCAGGCCCATGCCCAGCGCGACGAGGATCTGCGTCAGCAGAGGAGTGGATTCGATCATGATGCGCTCCAGGCGGTGGCGGGTCAGGCGGCGTTGGGGCGCACCGGTGCAGCGGCGTCCGGTATCGCGGCTTCGGCTTGGCTTGCTGCGGCCGTCGCACCGCGCTCGCGGGCGGCGAACAATTCGTAGAGCTGCAGTTCGCGCAGTTCCTGCACCGTGGCGGCGGGGAGGTCGGCCATGGTTCCCAGCCCACCGGATTCTTCGGCAAGGCGGTCGAGCGCCTGCTCGCGAGCGGCACCGGCGGTCACACTGCCCGTGGCGGAGATATCCTCGGTCACCACGCGCTTCGGCTTGAACAGGCAGGCGCAAATGAAGCCGGCCAGCACGCAGCCGGCCAGCCCGGCGAGCATCGCATAGGCGCGTGCGAGCTCGGGCGTGCGGACCAGTTCGGTCAGGATGCGGCTCGCGATGGCGAACGCGGCAAGGCTCAGCGCGCCGCCGATGACGATCGCGCAGGCGAGATGGCGCGGGTTGGCGGTGTCGCCCCAGACTTCGACCAGCGGGCTGCCGGCGGGCTTTGTTTCAGTTGGCATCGTTGTCTCCTGTGTGGCGCCTCGCATTTGTCGGGCGCTTTTTGTTGGTGTGGCGAGCGTGGGGGTGGCGCGGGGCGCTTGCCCTCTCCCCCACCCCTCTCCCGCAAGCGGGAGAGGGAAGAACACCTCGGCCTTGCGCACGCTGTTGGCCTGCTCCCTCTCCCGCTTGCGGGAGAGGGCTGGGGAGAGGGCAGCCTTTGCAGCCTGGTGTCCTTATCCCCGCCGCAACTGCGCCAGCAGTTCAATCGCGCGGTCGGTCCGCACGTCCTTTTCCTCGGCCATCTTCCGCGCCACCTGCTCGACCTCCAGACCGACGGCGCCGGCGACCAGCGCGATATTGCGGGCGTGCAGCGCCATATGGCCGCGCTGGATCCCCTCGGTCGCCAGCGCACGCAAGGCGCCGAGATTCTGCGCCAGTCCGACGGCAGCGGCGATTTCGCCGAGTTCCTGCGCGCTTTGCACGCCGAGAATCTTCAGCGCGAGCCGCGCCAGCGGATGGGTCTTGGTCGCGCCGCCCACCAGTCCCACCGGCATCGGCAATTCGATGGTGCCGACCAGCGCGCCGCTGGCGTCCTTCTCCCAATGGGTCAGCGACGTGTAACGGCCTGCGCGGCAGGCATAGGCATGCGCGCCGGCCTCGACCGCGCGCCAGTCGTTGCCGGTGGCGACGATGACCGGATCGATGCCGTTCATGATGCCCTTGTTGTGTGTCGCCGCGCGGTACGGGTCGATCGCCGCGAAGGTGTACGCGTCGAGCACGCCTTCGATGATCGCCTCGCCGCTGCGCTCGCCGGTGGCCAGCGCTTCGGGCGTCAGACGCACGCGTGCGCGCGCGAGCCGCAGGTCGGCAAGGTTGGACAGGATACGCAGCCGGACCGGCGCGCCGGTGATGCGCTCGACCACCGGCGATACCGCCTCGGCCATCGTGTTGACGGTATTGGCCCCCATCGCGTCGCGCACGTCGACGATCAGATGCATCACCACCATCGCGCCGCGCGGCGTGTCGGGAAACACATGGACCTCGATGTCGCGGCAGCCGCCGCCCAGTCCGATCAGCACCTTGTCGCGCGCGTTGGCCACGGCGAGGATCTCGTCGCGATGGCGCAGCAGCGCCTGCCGCGCGCCATAGGGATCGGCGACACCAACCACCTGCACCTGCGCGCGCATCAGCGGGCCGGAGCTCGAGGTCTCGAAACCGCCGCAGCCGCGCGCCAGCTTGGCCATATACGAGGCCGCGGCGACGACGGACGGCTCCTCGACCGCCATCGGCACCAGCACATCCTTGCCATTGATCTGGAAATAGCCGGCCACGCCGAAAGGCAGCTCGAAGGTACCAATCACGTTTTCGATCATGCCGTCGGCACGGACCGCACCCAACGCGCCCGGCTCGGCCAGCAGCGCGTGCTCGTCTTCGTCGAGACCGGCTGCATCGGCAATGGCGGCCAGACGCTGGGCCGGCGTCATCTCGCGAAAGCGCGGCAGGCGGGAGTCCACGGGTTTGCGGCGGGGCTCGGCGACGTTGGCGTCGGACGAGGGCAGGGAAGCGAGCATCGAGGTCTCCGTTCTGTGGTTCTCTGGTATGGAATGGAGACAGTCTAGGGTGACTGTACCAGTCAATAGGGGTACAGTTTGCGGGGACAGTGACCTCTCGCCTGGTTTTTACGCCCCTTCGATGACCTCCACCGCTCCCGGCACCGCCCGCAGATCTCCCTCGCTCGCCGCCACGCTGGCCGAGTCGATCGCGCGCCAGATCGCGGAGGGCGCGTATCGCACCGGCGATCGCCTGCCGTCGCTGCGCGAACTGGCGCAGTTGCATGGCTACAGCAAGAACACCATCGTCGCCGCCTTCGAGCTGCTGGTCGCGCGCGGGCTGGTCGAGCCGCGGCGTGGTTCCGGCTTCTTCGTGCGCGAGGTGGCACCCAGGCCCGCGCCGGAGGAGGATGCCGGCACGCTCGGCCGCGCGATGGACATCGTCTGGCTGATGCGCGAACAGTTGAAGAGCCGGCCCGACGTGCTGGCCGTCGGCGACGGCTTTCCGCCGGTGTCCTGGCTGGCCGAGGCGCGGCTGGACCGGTATCACCACAAGGTCGTGCGCACCGGCCTGGGCGCGCTGTTCCGCTACGGCAACCGCTTCGGCTTCGGCCCGCTGCGCGACCATCTGGTGCGCAAGCTTGGCGATGTCGGCATCGGCGCGCAGGCAAGGCAGATCGTGCTGACCCACGGCGCCAACGAGGCGCTGGACCTGGTGATCCGCTATTTCGTGCCGGCCGGCGGCACGGTGCTGGTCGACGATCCCGGCTACTACCCGCTGTTCGGGAAGCTGAAGCTCGCCGGTGCCCGCATCGTCGGCGTGCCGCGGCTCGCGGATGGGCCCGACATCGAGGCGCTCGAACAGATCCTGACCCGCGAGCGGCCGCGGCTGTTCTTCACGCAATCGGTCGGCCACAACCCCACTGGCTCGGACATTTCCGCGGCCAAGGCCTATCGCCTGCTGCAGCTGGCCGAGCGCTTCAATCTGCTGGTGGTCGAGAACGACGCGCTGGCCGACTTCAAGCCGACCACGCTGCCGCGGCTGTCCGCACTGGACCAGCTGCAACGGACCATCTATATCGGCAGCTTCTCGAAGTCCTTTTCGGCGGCGTTGCGGGTCGGCTATATCGCCTGCAACGATGCGCTCGCCAGCGACCTCGCCGACCTGAAGGCGCTGATCCATGTCAGCAGCTCGGAATACTGCGAGCGCACCGTCGACGTGATCCTCAGCGAAGGCCACTACCAGCGCTATCTCGCCAAATTGCGCGCGCGGCTCGCGGATGCCACCGAGCAGGCATTGGTCCTGTTCGATCGCCTCGGCGCCGACGTATGGGTGCGGCCGCCGCAGACCCTGTACCTGTGGGCAGCATTTCCGCAGGTGCCGGACTCCCTTGCGCTCGCCGAAGTCCTGTTGGCGCAAAAGGTCATGATCGCCCCGGGCCGCGTGTTCCGGGTCGATCCCGAAGCGCGATCGCAATGGGCACGGTTCAACGTGGGCGCCGTCCTCGATCCGAGGTTTGAGGCGGCATTGCGCAGGGTGTTGGGGGCGGGGAGCGGAAGCAAGCTGGTGCGCCGGCGGCCGTAGGGCGAATTTTCCCGAACGGGATAAATCTGTCCGATTACAATGTTTGGGAGCCTCAAATTTCCCGATCGGGAAATTTCATTGCCTATACTTTCGTGACGGCGTCTTATATCCCGAACGGGAAAACCGCATGACACTGATCCGCTCCGCGTCAGACCTCGGGCCGGCCTTGCGCGCCGCTCGAAAACGTCTGCATTTGACACAGTCAGAATTGGCGATGGCTGCCGGATGCGGCCTTCGTTTTATCGTCGAGGCCGAAGCCGGCAAGCCCACACTGAGGCTCGATACGTTATTGCGCGTGATCGACGCGGTGGGAGGGCGATTGGTACTCCAAGGCTTGAACACTGAAGAACACCATGATGACGCGTGAATTGGAGGTATGGCTGCAGCGCAGTCGGGTCGGCACCTTGTCGTTGTCGCACGGCCGTTTGCGCTTTGCCTACTCCACCGATTGGTTGCAACGACCCGATGCGCTCGCTCTGTCTTGCTCCTTGCCGCTGCAAGAAGAGCCGTTCGACGATTTTGCTGCCCGGGCCTTCTTCGCTGGTCTGCTGCCCGAGGGACGACTGCGCAGGCTGATCGCACAACAGGTTCACGTGTCGGTCCAGAACGACTTTGCCTTGCTCGACCACATCGGTGGTGAGTGCGCCGGTGCCGTGACATTCGTCGAGCCCGGCCAACCGTTGCCATCGCAGCATCAAGGTTCGGTGCAGTGGTTGGATGACGACGAATTGGCTGCGCTGCTCGATGAGCTGCCGCGCCGCCCCATGCTTGTCGGCAAGGACGATTTGAGGTTGTCGTTGGCCGGTGTACAAGACAAGCTTCCCGTGATAGTCGACGGTCAGCGCATAGGCTTGCCTTTAGGCGGGGCGCCAAGCACACACATCCTGAAGCCGGCTATCGAGGGAATCGAGGACAGCGTAAGCAATGAGGGCTTCTGCATGGCGCTGGCGGAAGCGATGGGCTTGGCAGTGGCGCCCGCGCGGATCAGCATGGTGGGTGCACGGCGCTATCTGCTTGTCGAGCGCTATGACCGCCTCCGGGACGGCTCTGGGCAGATTCATCGGATGCACCAGGAAGATTTTTGCCAGGCGCTGGGTGTGGTACCGGAATCCAAATATCAGAATGAAGGTGGTCCTGATATGGCGCAATGCTTTGCATTACTTCGCCGTGTCGTCCGTCCCTTTGCTCCGGCTGTACTCCGCCTGTTTCGCTATACCGTATTTCATGCGTTGATAGGCAATCACGACGCCCATGCGAAGAATTTTTCGCTGTTGTACCGCAGCAGCGGGCCAGAGCTGGCGCCGCTTTACGACACGTTGTCCACCGCAATCTATTCGGATCTGACACCGAAGATGGCGATGAAACTGGGCGGCAAGTACAAATTCACGGAGCTCTACGTCCAACATTGGGAACGGCTCGCACAAGATGGCGGACTGGCAGTGCCGCCATCTCTAAGGGCAGTGGTTCAGATGGCGGAACAATTGCCTGTGGTCGCCATGCGCTTGCTAGCTGAAAGGGCGGATATTTTCGGCGGGTCGGACGTCGTGGCAAGAATCGTTCGACTGATTGAACAGAGGGCGGCGCTCACCATTCGAAGGCTGTCCAGCCCCGAGTATTGATCCCGCTTTATCGAACTCCGGCCAGCACCCGACCGACCTCCGCCTTCAACGCCGGCAATACTGCCTCGCCAAACCAGCCATTGCGTTGAAACCACGCGACGTTGCGCGGCGACGGGTGCGGTAACGGCACGACGCCCGGACCATATTCCGCCCAGTCCCTGACCGTTTCGGTCAACGATGCCTTGTTCGCCGCGCCGAGGAAATACCGCTGCGCGTGCAGGCCGACCAGCAACGTCAGTTCGATGTTCTTCAGCCTGGCCAGAATCCGGTCCATCCACAACGGCGCGCATTCCGGCCGCGGCGGCTTGTCCCCGCTCGCGGCGCGGCCGGGATAGCAGAAGCCCATCGGCACGATGGCGAATCGGGTCGGGTCGTAGAACGTGTCGGCATCGACCCCGAGCCATTCGCGCAGCCGCTTGCCGCTGGCGTCGTTCCACGGGATGCCGGTCTCGTGGACCTTGATCCCGGGGGCCTGGCCGACGATCAGGATGCGCGATTGCGGTGAGGCTTGCAGGACGGGACGGGCACCGAGCGGCAGGTCCGGTTCGCAGGCTCGGCAGGCGCGGACTTCGGAAAGGAGTGTGTGGAGGGGGAGGATACGTTGCAACTTCATGTCGGATCGTGCCGCGGGAATGCTCTTGCGCGTAGCCAGGTTCAGCAGAGACGCTGTTGCGCGACATGGGCGATGTCGTGATAATCGGCTTTCGCGACATTGGTGACGCTGGTGATGTCGCAATTCTCCAAATCGCGACATCAGGCGGGCGTTGAAGTGATGCCAAAAACCCATGCCAACAAGCAATACGAGGTCTTGCTTGACCTTGTATCACACCACCCGGAAGGCATCAGAATCGAGCAGATCGATGCCGGCCTGCATGGCGTGGCCACACGTCGCACTGTTCAGCGATGGCTGAACGACCTGATCGCGCAAGGATACCTGCGCCGCGAGCGTGCCGGTCGCGCGACTCGGTATCGCGCGGCGACGATGGTCACCGCGGCGGGCAACGTCAAACTGGAACTCGGACTGACAGGACGCGGCGAAATCCGCGTGCCCTTGACGGCAGAGGCCGAATCGATTCAAGCCTATGTCCTCCAGCCATTGGGCCGGCGCCCTGCGGCGCGATACAACCGCGCGTTTCTCGACGCCTATCGCCCCAACCGGACCTTCTATCTCCCCGAGACCATACGCACGGAGTTGAGGTCGCAGGGAAGCGTGGTGGGCTCGCACGAGCCTGCCGGGACATACGCACGCCAGATCGCGAGCCGCCTGCTGATCGACCTGTCGTGGAATTCCAGCCGCCTGGAGGGCAATACGTATTCCTTGCTGGAGACCGAGCATCTGCTGTCCGTCGGCGAAGCCGCGGAAGGCAAGGGCGCAATCGAAGCGCAGATGATCCTGAACCACAAGGAGGCCATCGAATTCCTGTTGGCCAGCGCGGAGGAAATTCAGTTCAACAGCTATACGATTCAGAACCTGCACGCGCTGCTTTCCGAAAATCTGCTGCCGGACCCTGCTGCCAGCGGGCGCCTTCGCACCATCGCGGTCGGCATCGGGCAAACGTCGTTCACGCCGTTGGACGGGCCACAGCGGATAGCAGAGTGCTTCCAGTGCGTGCTGGAGACGGCCGCTGCGATCGACGACCCGTTCGAGCAGGCATTTTTTGCGATGGTCCATTTGCCCTATCTGCAGCCGTTCGAGGACGTCAATAAACGCGTCTCGCGGTTGGCCGCGAATATTCCGCTGATCAAGCACAACCTCTGTCCGCTTTCTTTCGTCGATGTCCCGCAGCAGGTCTACATCAGCGCCATGCTGGCCGTCTATGAATTGAATCGCGTCGAGTTGCTGCGCGACGTATTTGTATGGGCCTACCAGCGCTCGTGCGCGCGCTATTCCGCTGTCCGGCAGTCGGTCGGCGAGCCGGACCCTTTCCGCATGCGATATCGAATCCAGATTGGCGAGACCGTGGCCGAGGTGGTACGCATGGCAATGACCAAGGTCCAGGCCGTGTCGTTTATCCGAAGCCGTGCAGAGCGGCTGGCGGAGCAGGATCGCTCCCGTTTTGTCGAGGTCGTCGAAACGCAATTGATGACCCTGCATCTCGGCAGCATTGCACGGTTCCGATTGCGTCCGAGCGAGTTCGAGAAATGGGTCCAGGTGTGGAAGTGAAATAGACGCGACGTCGGGCAGTTCCGGCAACCGGATATTGCAGCTTTTACAAACGCGTCGCGTACCCGGCAAAGGATTGGCGGCGTAAAACGCATCCCGCTACGGCATGCTTCTTGCCCCGCCCGGGGCATCAACAAACCACCAAAGGCCCGCATGAACCCACGGCAAGACGGTCACAAGGGGGGCAAGGCAATGAAACGCATTGGCGAGCCCGCCCGGCTGCGCGAATCTTTGGATCCGGTTGACGATAAGACGACGGCGGGCGGTGTCATATCGGCGCCGCCGGCGGAGGCGCTCACCGGCGAAATCTGGCGCAAGGGCGCCCGTGTCACGCTGCCGGTCCGGCAATTGCGGCCGACGCAGATGACGGTCGGCCTGTATCACGTACAGAGCAAGATGGACGTGACCCTGCGCCATCAGGGCCGCAAGCAGATCGAGCTGATGGAGCGGCATCGCATCCATGTCGTGATCGGGCCGGGGCCGGCGTTCTACGTGATCGACCACCACCACTGGGCGCGCGCCTGGTACGAGCTCGGCATCGAAAGCGTGCCGGCGGTGATCAAGCACAACTGGAGCGCGCTGCCGCCGGATCGCTTCTGGCTGGAGATGGAGGCGCGGCATCTGGTGCATCCGTACGATCAATACGGCGAACGGCAGGGACTGGCGGCGCTGCCGCATTCGCTGGCCGAGATGCGCGACGATCCGTACCGCAGTCTGGAGGCCTACGCGCAATTGGCCGGCGGCTACGACAAGGTCAAGCAGGCGTATCCGGATTTCCGCTGGGCCGATTTCTTTCGCCGTCATATCGATGGGCGGCTCGACACGGTTTCGGGTTTCGCGCTGGCGCTCGCGCATGCGGTCAAGCTGGCACGCAGCAGCAAGGCACGCGGATTGCCGGGCCATCTCGAGGACAGGGAGGGCGACAAGCCGCGCGGCAAGGCGAATGCCAAGCCGGCCGGCAAGGGCAAGGGCGCGAAGGCGGCCAAATCCGGCAAATCCGGCAAGTCCGACGGAAAGGCGTGATGACGGCACCCGCGCAGGCCCGCTCGATCGCGCCGGCGGCGGCCTTGCCTGAGCGGCTCGATGGCTTGCCCTGGTCCCGCTGGCACTGGCGCGTGGTGATCGCGCTCGGTGTGGCATGGGTGCTCGACGGCCTCGAGGTGACGCTGGTCGGATCGCTCGGCGGCGTGTTGCAGCGGCCCGATACGTTGGGCTTGTCGGCCTCGCAATTCGGCTGGTCGGGTTCGATCTATATCGCCGGCGCCGTGCTCGGTGCGCTGGTCTTCGGCCGCCTGACCGATCGCCTTGGCCGCAAGCGGCTGTTTCTGCTGACGCTGGCGGTCTATATGGGCGCGACGCTGGCGACCGCCTTTTCGCCGAATTTCGCGGTCTTTGCGCTATGCCGCTTCGTCACGGGTCTGGGTATCGGCGGCGAGTACGCGGCGATCAATTCCGCGATCGACGAACTGGTGCCGGCGCGTGTGCGCGGCCGCGTCAGCCTGGCGATCAACGGCAGCTTCTGGCTGGGCGCCGCGCTCGGCGCGGGGCTCAGTCTGGTGCTGCTGGACCCGCGGGTGCTCGGCCCCGAACTGGGCTGGCGCGCGGGCTTCGCGCTGGGTGCGATCCTTGCCATCGCGATTCTGCTGGTGCGGCGCGATGTGCCGGAGAGCCCGCGCTGGCTGCTGACGCACGGCCGGCCGGAGGAGGCGCTGCGCATCATCGAGCGGATCGAGGCCGAGGTCTACGGTCATTCCCCGCATACCGTTCGCGACGATACCGTGCTGAGGAAAATGCCGCGCACCGCGGGCCAGGCGACGCCATGGCGCGAGGTCGCGCACGTGATGCTGCATTGCTATCGCAGACGCACGGTCGTGGCGCTGGCGCTGATGATCTCGCAAGCCTTCTTCTACAACGCGATCTTCTTCACCTATGCGCTGGTGCTGACGCGCTTCTATGCCGTGCCCGATGGGCGCGTGGCCCTCTATCTGTTCCCGTTCGCGCTGGGCAACGTGCTGGGTCCATTGATCCTGGGGCCGCTGTTCGACCAGGTGGGCCGGCGCAGGATGATCGGCCTGACTTATTGCCTGTCCGGCGTGGGGCTCGCGCTGACCGGCTGGGCCTTCGTGCAGGGCTGGGTCGATGCGCGCGGCCTGGCGCTGTGCTGGTCGGCCGTGTTCTTTCTGGCGTCGGCGGCGGCGAGTTCGGCCTATCTGACCGTCAGCGAAGTCTTCCCGCTGGAAATCCGCGCGCTGGCCATCTCGATCTTCTTTGCGATCGGCACCGGCGCCGGCGGGTTTGCCGCCCCGGCGCTGTTCGGCATGCTGGTCGAGACCGGCAGCCGCGAAGCGGTGGCGATCGGCTATGCGATCGGCGCGGCGCTGGTGATCGTCGCCGGGCTGCTGGCGTGGCGATACGCGGTCGATGCCGAACGCAAGCCGCTGGAGGCCGTGGCCGCGCCGCTGCACCCATACCGCGAGTAAGCGCGTCGGCGCACCGCTGTCACGATCACCAGCCGTTGTGCTGCGCGCCGCTGTCGACACGCCGATGCGCAGCGAAGCGTTGCAGCAGGAAGTCGACCAGCGCGCGGGTCTTCGCCGACAGATGGCTGCGCGTCGGGAACACGATGTAGATATCGGCGTTCGGCAGGCTCCACTCCTTCAGCACCGGCCGCAGCTCGCCGCTGCGCAGTAGCGGTGCCACGTCCCATTCCGAACGGACCAGGATGCCGTGCCCTTCGCGCGCCCAACCCAGCGCCGACTCGCCATCGTTGGTGCTCAGCGGACCGCGCACCTTGACGGTCTCCTGCCGCGCGCCGCTGCGCAGATGCCAGGTGCCGAAGGTCTCGTCGCTCTCGCGAATGAAGATGCACTGATGCCGTGTCAGATCCTGCGGCGTGGCCGGTGTGCCGGCCGACTTCAAATAGCCGGGCGTGGCGCACAGCAGGCGGCGATTGTTGGCCAGCAGCCGGGCGGTCAGCCGCGCGTCCGGCAACTCGCCGAAGCGAATCGACGCATCGAAACCCTGTTCGACCAGATTGACCGGGCGATCGCTCAGGTGCAGCTGCACCTCGACGCGCGGATGCAGCCGCGCGAACGCCGACAGCGCCGGCGCGATATACCGCCGGCCGAAGCCGAGCGTGGCGCTGATCCGCAGCAGGCCGTGCGGCGTCGCGCCGCTGCCCGCCACGGTGCGCTCCAGCGCCTCCAATTCGGCCAATACCCTCGCGCCTTCGACCAGATAGGTCTCGCCCTCCGGAGTCAGGCTGAGCCGCCGTGTGGTTCGTTGCAGCAGGCGCACCCCCAGGCGGCGTTCGAGCGCGGCCAGGCGCTTGCTGACCGCGGGCGGCGTGACGCCGAGCTGTTGCGCGGCGGCGGCCAGGCTGCCGTACTTGTTGACGGTGGCGAAGAAGGCGAGATCGGAAAAACCGTCCATGGAAGGTCTGTTTGTTGCGGCGAGCGGAAATGCCGATTCATGAATTCTAGTTAATCAAGCATGACCCGACCGGAAATTATGCTGGTTTTCATCAATGATACGATGCCTTCCACAACAAGACCAATAACGAAACCCATAACCAAACCCATAACTAAACCAATACCCACCGACCCCGAGTGGATGGAGACAACGATGAAACTGCAATGGCTTTGCGCCGGCCTGACGCTGGCTTTCGGTAGCACGGTCGGCGCCGCGGGCGCGTATGCGCAGAACTATCCCGAGCGGCCGATCAAGCTGGTGGTGCCGTATGCCCCGGGCGGCAGCGCCGATATCGCGGCGCGGCTGGTCGCCGACGAATGGGCCAAGGCGCTTGGCGGCACGATCGTCATCGAGAACAAGGGCGGCGCCGGCGGCAATATCGGCGTCGACGCGGTGGCCAAGGCGGCCGGCGACGGCTACACGATCGGCCTGCAGACCGTGTCGCTGGCGATTAATCCCTCGCTGTTCGCGAAGATGCCGTACGACACGCAGAAGGATCTGGCGCCGATCGGCATGGTGGCCAGTTCGCAGCACGTGCTGGTGGTCAACAACCAGCTGCCGGCCAAGGATTTGAAGGGGCTGCTGGCGATGCTTAAGGCGGAGCCCGGCAAGTACACCTACGGATCGGCGGGCCCGGGCAGCACCTTCCATATGGCGGCGGAGCTGTTCAAGAGCGTGGCAAACGTACCGATCGAACACATCCCGTACCGCGGCGGCGGTCCGGCGCTGATGGACACCATCGCCGGGCAGGTCAACATGAGCTTCCCGGTGCTGTCGGCCGCGCAGCAGCAGGTGCAGGCCGGCAAGTTGCGCGCGATCGGTGTGACGGGGCCGAAGCGTTCGGCACTGATGCCCGATGTGCCGACTATTGCCGAGGCCGGGCTGCCCGGCTATGCCTTCGAAACCTGGTTCATGGTGTTCGCGCCGGCGGGCACGCCGCAGCCGGTGGTTGCCAAGCTGAACGCCGCGCTCAATACCGCGTTGAACGCGCCGGCGCTGAAGGCCCGCATGGTGCGGGAGGGCTTCGATCCGATGCCGACCACACCGGAGCAGGCCCGCGCCCGTCTGGCCAAGGAAATGCCGCTGTGGGCAAAGCTGATCAAGGAGCGCGGCATTTCGGCGGAATAAGCCACGAACATTGCCCGCAACCCTGCCCGTGCCACACGCCGCCGAACATCGCCGCATGACATATCGCCTCATTTGGAACGCTGCATGACCCCCCGCACGCTCTATCGCAAGCTGGTCGAATCGCACACGGTCGTCAGGCTGGACGACGACAACGTCCTGCTGTTCTGCGATCTGCATCTGATGAACGAATACACCAGCCCGCAGGCCTTCGCCGGCCTGCACGAGCAGGGCCGGCCGGTGTTGATGCCGGGGCAGAACGTCGCCGTCGTCAGCCATATCATCCCGACGCATCCGACGACCCAGCCCGGCGGGATCCGCGTGATCGCCGATCCCGCGTCGGCGTTGCAGGCGAGCAACCTGAAGGCCAATTGCGACCGGCACGGAATTCCGCTGTTCGATACCAACGACCGGCTGCAGGGCATCGAGCACGTGGTGGCGCCCGAGCACGGCATGATCCGGCCCGGCATGGTGGTGATCTGCGGCGACAGCCATACCACCACCTATGGCGCGCTGGGTGCGCTGGGCTTCGGCATCGGCACCTCGGAGGTCGAGCACGTGCTGGCCACGCAGACGCTGGTCTACCGGCTGGCGAAGGACATGCGGATCCGCGTTGACGGCACACTGCCGGCAGGCACCACGGCCAAGGATCTGGTGTTGATGATCATCGGCCGGATCGGTGCCCAGGGTGCGCGCGGCTATGTGGTCGAGTTCTGCGGCAGCGCGATCGAAGCGCTCAGCGTCGAGGCGCGCTTCACGCTGTGCAATATGGCGGTCGAGGCCGGCGCGCGTGGCGCGCTGATCGCACCCGACGCGACGGCGATCGACTACGTGCTGCAACGCGCGCCGGATATCGACGAAGCATTGCGGCCGCAGGCGCTGGACGCCTGGGGCGCGCTGCGAACCGATGCCGGCGCGGTGTTCGACGCCGAGCACCGCTTCGATGCCAGCGACGTCGCCCCGCATGTCACCTGGGGCACCAGCCCCGACCAGGTGGTGCCGGTGGGCGGACGCATTCCCGATCCGATCGAGCAGCCCGAAGGTCCCGCACGCCGCAGCACCGAACAGGCCCTGGCCTATACGCGCCTGGAACCGCGCGCCCCGATCGCCGGCACGCCGATCCAGCACGTGTTCATCGGTTCCTGCACCAATGCCCGCATCGAGGATCTGCGTGCGGTCGCGCAAGTCGTGCGCGGCCGCCGCGTGGCCGACGGTGTGCGCGCAATGGTGGTGCCCGGCTCGGGCGCGGTCAAGGCACAGGCCGAGGCCGAGGGCATTGCCGCGCTGCTGATGGAGGCCGGCTTCGAATGGCGGCAGCCGGGCTGTTCGATGTGCCTGGCGATGAACGACGATGTGCTCGAGGAAGGCGTGCGTTGCGCGTCGACCACCAACCGCAATTTCGAAGGCCGGCAGGGCAGGGGGGCGATCACGCATCTGATGAGTCCGGCAATGGCGGCCGCCGCCGCCGTGACCGGCCGCATCACCGACGTACGCGCACTGGGGCGCCACCATGACTGAACCGCTTCGCATCGACGGCAAGGCCGCGGCGATCCGCATCGAGAACCTGGACACCGATCAGATCATGCCGAAGCAGTTCCTGCGCGGCATCGATAAATCCGGGCTTGCGCAGGGCCTGCTGTACGACCTGCGCTTCGATGCGCAGGGCCAGCCGCGTACGCAATTCGTGCTGAACCGCCCCGAATACGCTGGCACCTCGATCCTGATCGGCGGCTCCAACTTCGGATGCGGCTCGAGCCGCGAGCACGCGGTCTGGGGGTTGCAGCAGTACGGCATCCGCGCCGTGATGGCGCCCAGCTTCGGCGAGATCTTCTATTCGAACGCGATGAACAACCGGCTGCTGCTGGTGATGCTGCCGCCGGAGCAGGTCGCCGCGCTGATGGAGATTGCCGAAGGCAGCGACGGCGGTCCCGTGAGCATCGATATCGATGCGATGCGAGTGCGCGCCGATGGATTCGATGCGGGCTTTACGCTGGCAGGTCGCCATCGCCAGATGTTCCTGCAAGGGCTCGACATCATCGGACTGTCGCTGGCGTATCGGCAGCAGATCGAGGCGTTCGCCGAGCGCCGCTGGGCCGCCGAGCCGTGGACGCGAGACATCGCCGCGGCGACGCGCAGGCGGCTCAGCGGCAGCGCCGGGTAAGCATCGATTGCCTGCCGCCTGCCTATACTCAATGCAGCCCGCCGGCCTTGACCGGTGTCGCGCCGGCGGTGCCAGCGCGGAATTCGTTCCGCCATTTCATGCAGGCAGCGTCAGGAGGCAGCAATGGGACGCAAATATATCGATTGCCGGGAAATTCCCAGCGACACCAAGTGCACTGTGGCGATCAGCGCCGACAGCGAAGACGAATTGCTGGAGGCCGCTGTGCAGCATGCGGTGACGGTCCACCAGCATCAGGATTCGCCGCAATTGCGCGAGCAGATCAG
The DNA here is from genome assembly GCF_000307735.3 of Cupriavidus sp. HPC(L). Taxonomy (NCBI): domain Bacteria; kingdom Pseudomonadati; phylum Pseudomonadota; class Betaproteobacteria; order Burkholderiales; family Burkholderiaceae; genus Cupriavidus; species Cupriavidus sp. HPC(L). The sequence goes on from NZ_AMPR02000466.1 coordinate 46,120, forward strand.
GGCGGCCTTCAAGGAGGGCTCGCCGCCGCAGTGAATCGGGGACGACGCCGCTGAGGGCGTCGCTGCGCCATGACATTTCGCCGGCCCTTGGCCGGCGGTGTCGTTTCTACAGGGCGGCGGCGAGCGCGGCGTTCTCGCGCTTGAGCGTCTCACGTGCGCTGGCGACGGCGCCGCGCCGCGCCTCAAGATTCGCGCCGGCCGCCTCGAGCTCCGCTCGCATCGCGACGAGCCGCGTACGCACCAGCGCGGGCGATGGCCCGCCGGATGCCATGCGGGCGCTGACGCCCTGCACCGGGTCCAGGCAGCGTTGCACCGCCTCGTCGCTCAGGCCGATGGCGCGGCCGATCTGCTGGCGCGCCGCGATATCGACCATCTCGCTGGTGATGCCGTCGGCGGGCAGCCGCGCGTCCAGCGCCTGGCGCACCACGGCGCCGACGATGTGATGCGCCTCGCGGAACGACAGATCGGCCTCGCGCACCAGCGCATCGGCCAGATCGGTGGCCGCCGAAAAGTCGCGGCGCGCGCGCAGCAGCATGTTGTCGCGCAGCGGCGTGGCCGCGCCGATCACCAGCGTCAGCAGTTTGGCGCTGCGCACGCATTCGTCAGCGCATTCCCAGAAGCCGCGCATGCTCTCGCGGTTGCCGTCACCGGTGTGCGAGAAGTTCGTGCCCTTGACGGTCGACAGCGCGGCGGTCAGCAGGCCGGTCAGATGGGCGCCCTTGCCCTTCAGGTATTCGAGCACGACCGGGTTCTTCTTCTGCGGCATGATGCTCGACGTGCCGGCTACGCTGTCCGGGAAATCGATCAGCCCGAACTCCGGCGTGCACCAGACGAAATAGTCCTGCGCGACGCGGCTCCAGCCGACCGCCGCGATCGTCATCGCCGACATCATTTCCCAGGCGAAATCGCGCGACGCCACCGCGTCGAGCCCATTGGCGACGCAGCGCGAGAAGCCCAGCAAACGTGCGGTTTCCTCGCGCTGGATCGGGAAGGCGGTACCTGCCAGCGCACCGGCACCGAGCGGGCAGGCGTCCAGCGTATCGAGCGCGCGCAGGAGGCGTTCGGCATCGCGGGCGAACGCATCGGCCAGGCCCACCAGGTAGTAGCCGTAGGTGATCGGCTGCGCCGCCTGCAGGTGCGTGTAGCCGGGCATCACGGTGTCGACGTGCTGCTGCGCCATGTTCAGCGTGGTCGTGCGCAGATCCTGGATTGCCTCCAGTAGCGCCAGCCCTGTGTCGCGCGCACGCAGCCGGTCAACGGTCGCCAGGATGTCGTTGCGGCTGCGTGCGACATGCAGACGCCCACCGGCGTCGGCACCTGCGGTCTGCATCAGCTGGGCTTCGTAGTTGAAGTAAGCGTCCTCGCGCGCTGGGTCGAGCGGCACCGCGTCGGGGCCTGCGTGTTCCATCTGCTCCAGCGCCCGTGCAATCCGCGCCGCCATCGGACGCGGCACCAACCCCGCGGCATGCAGCATCAGCAGATGCGCCTGGTTGATGTCGGTCAGGTAGCGGAAGCCGCTGCCGAAGTCGCGGTTGAGCCGCGGCAGGTAGATCAGCTCGCAGACTTCGGGAGCGGTCGCCTGCTGCAGGCGGCGGCTGACTTTCGAGGGGGCGTTGCTGGTGGCGTCGGTTGCTGTCGTGTCCATATGGCCCGAAATCTCGGTGAGGGGGATGTTGTGTCGTCGGGCCAGTATGGAAATGCACGGCGCATATCGTCAAATCACAATATCGGGCCAATGCATACGGTTTTGATATACCATCGTCGCGCCCTTTTTTTCGCCGACGACACGATGAACTTCAAGCAGATCGAGACCTTCCGCACGGTGATGCTGTCGCGCTCGATGACCATCGCGGCCGAGCAGCTTCATACGTCGCAGCCGAATGTCAGCCGCGTGATTGCCCAGCTGGAACGTGAGGCGGGCTTCCGGCTGTTCGAGCGCATCGCGGGACGCCTGGTACCGACCGCCGAGGGGGAGGCCCTGTTTCGCGATGTCGAACGCGCCTTCGTCGGCCTGGACACCTTGCGCGATTCCGCGCGCGCGATCCGCCAGCTGGGCACCGGCACGCTACGCATCGGCGCGGTGCCGTCGATTGCGATGAGCGTGATGTCGCCCGCCATCCGCGAATTCCGCAAGCGGCACCCTGACGTGCCGATCTCGGTCCATACCAGCGACTCGCCGACCGTCGCGAAATGGACGGCCACGCAGTTCTGCGACTTCGGCCTGGTCTCGTACGTAGCCGACACGCCGGGCGTGGAGGCCAGCTCGCTGCGCGAGGTGCAGGGCGTCTGCATCGTTCCGGCCGATCACCGTCTCGCGCGCAAGCGACGCGTCGTCGCCCGCGATCTCGATGGCGAGACCTTCATCTCACTGACGCACGGCGACGGCACGCGCGCCGCGATCGACGCGGCATTCGCGCCCGATCGCCGCAAGCTGACGCTGGAAACGCCCTACGCGGCGACGATCTGCACGATGGTCAGCATGGGCCTGGGCGTCAGCGTGGTGAATCCGCTGGTGATCCGCAGCCTGCGCATTGCTGGCGTCAAAGCACTGCCATTTGAACCGGCGATCGTGTTCAACAGCTATGTGTTGCGCGCGCGGCAGCATCCGGAGGCGGCGCTGGCGGGGGTGTTTCTCGATTGCTTGCGGCGGGCGATTGCGCAATCCAGCTAGACCCGACAAGGTACATCGTGCCCATCTGTCGACTAGCGGCAAGCATTGGGACCATGACCTGATTGATTCAGCTTCCATCGCTGACAGGATCAAAGGAGACCTGTACTTCGAAGGGTACCGCTGACTCTTTCTATCAGCGTGAGGCCATCGAGTTCATAGGCCGCGCGATCTGATTCTCCGTTGTACAAGTCGACGAGACAAAATATCGTTTACAAAGCCTCATTGATATTGGCGGAATCCACTTTCAACACCCCTGCATCATGCTCGCGCTTCCATCTTGTGCGGAATGTTGTTGAGAATATTTCTGGATTTATGCATCCAATTGCAAATTGCCTTGCGTAATCTAAAAGCTCATGGCTCATCGACGTGCGTCTCTTCTTGGTGTGTTGCTAGAAACAGGAGAGCAAACTAACAGGCGAACAAGCCTATTCTTTGCAGTAGACGCATGCAGTCATCCCGCAGGATTAAGGTGTGCCACCAAAGCGCTTCTTCAGTCGTCGCTGTAACTTCGTGCAAGGTCTCGTAATGTTTGCTTAATTTTGTCAAATATATCCATTAGATTAGCTTTCGACCTCCCGTTGCATCCGCTCGGGCAGCGTCTCCTCTTTTCATCTACATTCAATGCCACACGAAAGATTCCCGTTCCTGACGAATGGCCCGATATGGTGCATGTGTCGCCATGTAAGCCATAGGGCGATTCAAAAACTCAGCGGCCTCATCGACCATAGCCAAGTTTCCGAATCTGGATTAATGACGATCCACTTCGCTCCACAATGGGGGAAGGTCATGCGCCTCCAAATAGGCTCCGAAATCGACAAACTTCTTGATTCCTATTTGGTCTAACGAGAACCACGTTGCCTCACACTCTTGACATATAAAGAGCGAAGTGCCCGTGGCTCTCACTCTTGCCTCTACAATTTCACCTTGCTGGCATCTCGGACACAGCATCTGCCTTCTCCTTTCTCGCGCCTCGGCGTTGCTGCGCTCTTTGTGACAGAGTTGCTAAAAAAACTCGGAAGATTCGGCAAGCAGGGTAAGAAATGTTTGAGCTCACTTGCCACGCGCGGTGGCCGCATTCACCATGGGGCCAGTCGATTCAACTCGGACGAGTGACTATATGCGACGGTGCAAGTCTATGGAGCTGTTCTCGCAAGTATGTTATCGATGCGGTCTTCCAAAGACGACCCCTATTGTGACTTCTTGCACTGTGCATATTTTTCTGCGATCAACGCTGAAGATGCCAATTGATAACGGGGTGACTTCGCGTGTTTGACGATGTCATCGATTCCCTTGTTGATGGCATCCATATTGCGACGGTCCGTTTCATAAAATTCAACGGGTGCCCCGGCCAGAGGATCCTTCTGCTGCTGACGGTGCAGCTCTCTGATGACTTTGCTCCCGGTATCCGTTTGCATAAAGGCCAGAATCTGTGCCTGTCTGTCTGCAGACAGATCGTTCTCAAGTTGGGCCGCTATTACGTCCGATATATCGCTGGCCCTTAGCGTTTGCATGCAGCGCAGCATTGCGAGGCTCCACCGATCAACTTTGTACCAATCTACGAGCATCGACCTGTAATTTAGATACAATGTGTCGCCGAAAATGAGATTCGCGAGTTTCTTGGATGTTGAAAGGTGCGTCGATGCTTCGACCTGACCAGGGATATCGATATCCGGCCGTGTGACGGCGAGCATCGTATTACTGATGCTGCCTTGTAATGTGCATCCGACAAACGTCGAGCCTGGAAAATCACGACTAGCATCTTGGATCAAGAAGACTCTTTCGACGGTTCCAGCCTTCGGCAGTTCGCCGGCAACCAGGCTGTCGTCTGCGCGCCACTCGCCATCTTTCCACAGGTCAGAGCGCGCATAGGCCCCAGCGACTTGCCTCAGGCGGTGCCGTTCCGCAATGCTTGGCATGAGGCTATTCTTCACCTGCTCAACGGAGCCCGGAACAATAAAGCCCCACGAATAGTACCGGCCGGCTGACCCAAAATCCGAGACAAGATCGTAGTAGCCTAGCAGTTCGGCCGCTTCGTCTTGATATTGGGCGCTGAACATCGTTGTGTAGCCGGTCGGTCGGAGCCGATCAGGGACCTCAATGAAGGAAGCCGAACCGCTGGCCTGCCGGATGGAGGAGATTTTCGTCAGCGCTTTCTGCTTTTCATGGACGGCGGAGAAGAACGTGCCGTCACAAGCGGAAAGCGAAGCTATCAACGAAGAAGTCCGGACGGCTTGAGCTGGTCCGCAGAATAGCGCGAGGAATGCAACTACGAAAGTGCACGGGTAAAACAAACGTTTCATAAAAACTCCGCATTATGCGGTGGGGGAAAGTACTCGACTGACGGCCGCCGGCTATGGCAATACTGTGCTACAGCCTCCATGAGGACCCACCAGGGCACTCATCGGAAAAAAACCACAGGCCGCCATCCATAGCCTCATCATTATCCGGAAAAACCCTTCGGAACAAATCTATTTGTGCCCCGATGCTTCCGGGAAGTGGATTGTGTGTCGTAATATCAACCAATGTGATTTTATGCTCGATGAGCAGCCTCTCTAGAGTCCACAGGAATCCATCTCGTCTTTCCTCAAAAGATTGTAGAGAGTGTGGAAGAAATTCGTTTCCGAAGGGAGTTGAAAAGTAGTCCCAAATTGCGTCTAATTCCATGCCTTCGCAGCCCTCTGCGATGAACTCGTACTGTGAAGTAGTTAGCATCTTTATGCTCCTATTTGAACTTGATCTCGACGCGGGGGCGGGCGGAGGACGACTTTATAGACGGACTATTAATGATATCTACAGTCCATCTTGCTCGCGCGCCCGAAGCGTCGACTACCGAACTCGATACCGACCGTAGATTTACGATCGTTCCGTCCGACATTGTGGCGGTCCAGACCCTTGGGGGGTTGCCCTTGGGAGTCAGCGGGATGCCACCGGTGAGGTCCCTCACAAACGATTGTGCTTGAGATGCTATCTGGGCGTCCGATAATTCGCTGGTGTCGAAGACCTTTGTCGTTCCAGCCTTATTGCTTTGGGAAGTGGCGGTATATGTACGACCGTTCAGATTGATATCAGATCTGGGATTTGCTCTATCGAAGAGTTCGGTGAGTTCCCCTACTCGACCCTGCTTGGCGCCGGTGTGGTCGGCGCTCGCGTTGCTGGGCGGTCGCCCTTTCGTTGCGCCAGCAACGGTGCTACCCCCTGCACCAAAAGATCCACCTGATGCCAATGTGGTGTCGAGGCTTTCGACGAGGGTGCCCTTTGTGACTGCGTTTTCGGCAGCTATCGCGACTTGCTCGGCACGCCGCATGGCGGAGAACTGATCCGTGGTATTCGCCGAACCGATTTGCATCAGGAACGTTTCGCACGAAGGGACGCCGGCGCAAAGCGCCACGGCGTCACTGCGGTCAAAACTTCCACCACCCCGTGCTTCGAAACTGATGTCTTTGCAAACGCCGGGATCACTGCAGCTCTGAACGTCCGCACGCTGCTCCTGATCGATATCCTTATATTTGGTGACTGTATCCTTTACGCAATTCGGATCGCCCTTGCACGCTTTTAGCTCTTTTGCCAGCGCATCCGTCTGCGCGTGGTTCAGGTAGTTATTCTCCGTCGCCACCTTGCCAACATTGGCCCCCGCAGCCGCATCGGCCGTTGATCCTCCCGCTGCTGCCCCAGCGGCTCCGCCAACAATCGCCCCAGCCAACTGCACCAGCGCCTTGCGATCGGCTTCGCTAAGGTCTTTCTGCTCAAGCAACGTCTGCCCGAAGGCCTCCATGGCCAGCGACGCCGCCGCGCCACCTGCTGCACCGGCTGCGAAGCTGCCCCCCAGTGCTTGCGACATCAGCCCGCCCACAAGCGCGTGCACAGCTGCCTTGGTCTCGGGCGAAGCCCCCACCAGCACATCCCCTACCTGCTGATAGACCATCGGCGCCAGCTGCTGCGCCACCTCACTCTTGAGCCGGTTCAGCTCCTGCTGGTCCTTTACCTTCTGCGCGTCGAAGATCTTGTCGATGCTCTGATTGGCATTCGCGGTGTCGCGGTTCAGCTCTGCGACGGTCTCGTCCGCCGACTTGCCAGTCTTCGTCTGTTGGCCAGTGTCATCAGTAACAACGACGGTGCCAGCCGCAATCGCGCTCTTCGTGATACCGGCCGCATTGCCGTCGATCGATCTTTGCGCATTGCCGGCGGCGGTAGCCGCCAGGCTGTTGGCCGCGCCTTGCAGCAGGTTGGTGTTGCCCGCCCATTCCACGTGGGCTGGCTGCACGGGTCCGAGGTTGGGATCGCTGGCCGCCACACTCTTGCCGCCGCTGTAGCTGCCGACGATGGTCGAGGTGCTGCTGCTGTACTCGGCCTTGTTCTCGATGTCGCTGCTCGTCAGCGTGCCCGTGGTCAGGCGGTTCTTGTTGAACTCGGCCGTACTGGCGACGATGCCGCCCTTCAGGTCGGTGTTGCCCTTGACGTTGACGTCGAACCCGCCTTGCCCGGCGTAGATGCCGCTCTGTTCCTGCACGGAGCGGTAGGTGCTGTCGGTATTTCCCTGCGTGACACTGCCGCTGGCATGGACGGCCGTGCCATAGCAGAACGGCGGCACGCAGACGCTGGCCTGCATGCCCGAGGATGATTCGCGGGAGTGATAGGTCTCGGTGTCCTGCCGGCTCTCGATGTTCAGATCTCGGCCGATCGTGCCTTCGACGGTATCGCCGATCAGCTGTGCACCCTTCAGGTTGGTATCGCGGCCGCTGGTCACGCTGACCTTGTCGGTACCGACCACGTGCGAATTCTGGTGCGTCACCGACTCGCCGTTGGCCTTTGCCTTGTTCTGGCTGGCTGCCAGTTCAAGGGTGAAGCCATTCTGGTCGCCGCCAATGCCGACGCCCACGCCGATGCTGGCATTGCTGCCTCGGCTGCGGCTATCCAGGCTGCTGTGGTCTTGTGCGCTTTCCAGATTGACGTCGCGGGCGGCGCTCAGGTTGACGGTCTTGCCTTCGATGTGCGCGCCATGACCGGTGATGTCGCCGTCCACGGCGTAGCCGTCGGCATCCTTGCCGCCCGAGCCGGTGGCCACGATGGTGACGGCGTTGCCTGCCTTGACGGTGCTGCCTTGATGACTGCTGGACTGGCTGTGCGATTCGCTGCTCTGGCTGCCGCCGCCGATGCTGGCGGTGACCTTGATCGCCGCGGTGGAGCTGACCCCGCCGCTTGTCACCGCCTGGATCCCGGCGATGCCGTTGGCGATCGCCAGTCCCGCCTGTACGCCGTAGAGCGTGGCGACGCGGCTGTCCTTGTTTTCCTCGACAGCACGGGCAGCGTTCTCCAGCGCCTGAGCTGCCGTCACCGTGTAGCCGGAGAGGGCGAGCGTCGTGCCGTACTGGCTGACGCGGTGGCTTTCGTTCTGGCTCGCGGCATCGACACCGGGGTCCAGCACGACGTTCTTGCCGATCATCGTTACATCGTTGCCTGCGGCAATGTCTGCACCGCGGGCGGTGATGTCGTCCTTCGCGACGATGGTCACGTTGCCGCCGTTGCTGACGACCTGGCTGCGAATGGTGTTTTGCGTGGCCTGGTTGGTGTCGATATGGTGCGACTCGCTCCGTACGCCGATCGTGCCCGAGTAGCCGCTGCCGCCAAGGTCGCCGATCTGCCGGCTCGAACTGTCTGAGCGCTGCGAGAGGGTATCCTGGCCAGACAGAATATCGATCTTGCCCTTAGCGGCCGACAGCGCGGCATCGCCTTCCGACGCGATCCCGCTGCCGGCGATCGTGATGTCGCCGGTGCGGGCGGTCACGGCGACGGTGTTGCCCGTCACCACGCTGGCGTTCTGCTTGCTGCTGGCAATGTCGCCGCTGGCGTTCGCCTTCTGGCTGCCGTAAGGCACCATGCCCACACCGCTGTTGTTCGGTCCGCCGCCGAGATGGCGGGCGACATCGCCAAGGCTAGGCACGGCGTTGTTGAACTTCCAGCCGCTGCTGCTGGCGCTGTTGGCCTCCGTATAACTGTCGGTGGAGGCGCGCAGTGTCACGTCGCGAGCCGCGTCAAGGATGGCTGCACCGCCTGCATTGATATTGCTGCCGGAAACCAGGATGTTGCCATCCAACGCCTTGCCATCGGCATCGGTTTGGCCATTGCCCTTGGCCCGGACGCGGATGTCGCCGGCACCGGTCAGGCTGCTGCCGCTGCTGACCGTGGCCTCGCTTGACGACTGGCTGCTGCTCTTGTTGCTGCCGATCGACACGGCGATCTGAGGCACCGTCAGTGCGGACGCGCCGAGTTCGCGCATGGTCTGCATGGTCCGCGAGACGCCGCTGGAGTTCTCCTGTGCGGCCTTCAGATTCCTCGCTGTGTCGTAAGGCGTGCCGACCAGCGCGACAGTAATACCGCTCGACTTGCTGCTGGCGCTCGACGACTGGGAGATGCGATCGATGCCTTCGGCGATCGTGACGTTCTCCGCGAGGATGTCGATGTTGCCGGCGGCGGCGTTCGCACTGTCGGCTGTGCGTCCAGCCACCAGGTCGCTACCGATGATGGTGGCGTCCTTGCCCGCGGTAATGGTCACGTTGCCATTGCTGGCTCCGATCACGCTGCGTGCGTCGCTTTGCGTGATCGCCAGCGTGTGGCTGGCGCCGCTGGCGCTGCTGCTGCCCACCGTCAGACCGATGCCGCCCTGACCTGCGAAGGCCGAGATGCCGGACTTCTTCTGTTGCCGAGACGCGCTGTCTTCGCGCATGTTCTGACCGGCGGTGATCAGCACATTGCCTTCCGTCGCGGTCAACGCCACGCCCTCGGTTCCTGCGACAGCGCTCTGGCGCACGGTGAGGTCGTTGCCGGCCCTTACCGCGACCGAATCGCCGGAAAGCGTACTGCCCACGCCAAGGTCTGCATGGCTGCTGGTCTGCAGGCTGCTGGACGAGCGCGACACGAAGCTGCCGCCCTTGCGCTGGATATCGAGGCTGCTGTCGTGCAGCTCGCGGGCCTCGCCAATGGTCACGTCGCGGTCGGCTACGACCGTCAATACCCCGTTGCCTTTGCCGTCGGAGCCGGCCGTAATCGTCGCCCCGGTCACGGTGACATTGCCTTTGCCATCGGCGCGATCGATGCCGCCGCCTTGATCGGCCGCCTTGACCGCGGCCAGCGTTGCATTGCCGCCCGCGGTCAGGCTCGCGCCAACGGTGGTCTGATCCCGGCTGTGTTCCTCTAGCTGGCGCCGCTTGGTCTGGCGGGCCACGTTGTCATGCGTCGTTTCGTTGGTGACCGCGGCGATCGCCAGGTCGCCGCCGGCGACCATGGTCAGGTCCGTTCCGCTCTGGACATCGGTGCCCTTCAGGATCGTGTCGCCACCGCTGGTGGTGGTCAGGCTGCCGCCGGTCTTGACTGTGCTGACCGCATGTTCGGTTCGGCTGTCCGCGCTGTGGTGTTTGTCGCTGTTGTACACCGACTGCTGCGTCTTGCCTGCCAGGGTGTCGAAAGTCAGATCCCGCCCGGCGATGACGATGGCGTTGCCACCGGCCGCGATGTTGGACCCTGACGCCGTGACGTCTCGGCCGGCCGAAATCAACATGTCACCACTGGACTGGATGCTGGCTTGCTGACCGTAGAGGCTGGTGGAGGCCTTCGAATTGCCGGCGGCGGACTGGATGCCTTGCTGGTCGAACAGCGTGACATTCTGTATGTCGCGGCCGGCCACCAATCCGACCTTGTCTCCGCTGATCTGACCCGATTGGTTGACGATGTCGCGGCCGGCAGAGATGGCGGTCACTCCTTGACTGCGGATGGCACCGCCGCGATTGACCACGTCCTCCTTGGCGGCAATGGACAGGCGACTGCCGGCATCGATGACGCCGCTGTTCTTCATCGTGCCCGCACTGTGCAGCTCGATGTCGTCGGCGGCGATCAGCGTACCGTTGGGCTGCAGGTCGGCCGCATGAGCGCGGCTCAGGTAGATGCGCGGCACCAGTACTTCCTGGGTGCTGCCATCGGGCAGCGTCACCGTTTCTGACACCAGCCAGACGATGTCGGTGGTCAGGGCATCCATTTGCGCGGCGGTCAGCGCCATGCCGGGCAGGATGTTGAACTCCTTGGCCGCATTGACGCCGGCGGCCATCAACGCCTTGTACTGTTCCTCCGCGCTGTCATAACCCGCAAGGTGAACGCGGCCGGTCAGTTGCGTTACCTGGTCGCGAATGAGCTTCTGTTCAAAGAATCCGTCGCCAAGGCGCTTCTGCGTCATGGCCGGATCGATGCCGAGCAAGCCGAGCATGTAGTCCGACGATACGAAGTTGCCGTAGTTGGTAAAGCGAGAGTCGGTCTCGATCAGGTACGTGTAGCCGGGTTCGCTATGGTAGGTGTACAGGCCGTTGCTGGGCAGGCTGATGGGGACATTGGCCAGCGTCCCACGCGCGATGGCGGTTGGTGCCTCGGCGGTTGCCCCGGTGATGCTGCCTTCGGTCCGGCCCCCAGTGCCGCCTTTGACAGAGGGCGCCGTCGTGCCCGATGCGCCGGTCACGGTCGTGCTGCCCGTGCCCGCCATGGGGTCCGCACGGCCGACATCCTCGTTGTGGATCTCGCCGCCATAGACGGTCAGCCGCGTGCCAGCGGTGATAGTGCCGCCGATTTTTCCTACTGCGACCGGCGTTTTCACGACGGTCGGTTGCGCCACGGGACCGACTGCCTGGTTAGTGTCCTTGTTCCAGGCGTAAGTCGAGACAATCTCCTGCGTGGCACGTTGATACAAGGTCTGGCCGATATTGGTCAGCTTGGTGGTCCCGTACTGGCCGGTGGCCACCTCGCCGTTCTGCGCCTGATCGCCGATCAGCATGTTGCCGCCGGCCGCCACCGTGCTGTAGCGGTTCTCGAGGCTGCCGACATTTGCCAGGATCATGTCGCCGCCCGAGATCAGGTTGGCGCCGGGCTGGCCTGGGTTCGCATCGCGCTCGGTCGTTGTTGTCGTGGTCGTGTCGCGTGCGATCTCGACGCGCTGCCAGCCGCGCGGTCCGTCGTTGCGCGTCTCGTACTCGGTGCCGGGATCGTAGTGAATATCGCGGTTGTAGCCGTCCCAGTAGTTCAGCGAGATGGCACCGCCGCTCTCCGTCAGCGTGTTGTAGTCGATCTGTGTCGCGACGCCGTTGATCTCCACGACGACACGCTTGTTCGCATCATCGCGCGAGACGATCTGGCTGGCGCTGAACGTGGCATCGATCGGCTTCTTGTAGGGTCCTTCCCAGACCTCTTGGGTACAGCCCATTTGCGGATAGGCATTGCCTGTCGCGCAGTGAATGTACTTCTCGCGCTTGAGCTCGTGCTTGGTCTCGACCGTGGTATCGCTGATGACGGTGGGTGCCGGACGCTGATTGAGCACGTTTTGCGCGGCGATCTCGACCACGCTGTAGCTGCTGCCGCCCTCGATCGTGCTGCTGTCGTTCAGAATCTGGCCGGACCGGTTCCTGAGCAGGCCGCGGTCATCGCGTTCGCCATCGGCGGCGATATTGAGGTCGCCCAGCGTATACAGCGTTGCGCCGCCAGTATTGCTGACCTGATCACGCCCGAAGACATTGAGCGTATCGGTGGCCGCCATGATGGCGGCTGCACCGACGTTGTTCACTTCCCGCGCCTTCGCGGTGACGACGCCGCCGATCATCGTCGCGGTGTTGGTCAGCACGTCGCCGTGCATCTCCAAGTGATCGCCTTCGATGCGGCCGGAATTGGCGATGTTGGCGGCCGCATTCAGCGTGGTGTTCGATGCGTTCACCACCGCGCCAGCCTCATTGAAGATGCGGTTGGCGGTCAGCGTCAATGCATTCACGGCCTCGAGGCGGGTCCGGTTCTCGAAGGTCCCACCCGCGCGAAACTCCAGATTGCGTTCCGCCTTCAGCTGGTTGCCCGCAGCATTGGTGTAGTCCGACTGGACGCTCACACGCAGATCCTGCCCGGCATGTACGGTGCCCACGCCGATCATTGCCCCGGTATCGAGTGCAATATCGCGATCGGCGATCAGCTTGCCGGCCTGGTTGTCCAGCGATCCCACTTGCACGGTGCTGCTGCCGCCCGAAGCGAGCGTGCCGCCGGCGTTGGCCAGCAGGGCCTGCGAGCCGGTAATGCCAAGGCCGGTGCCGCCGAACACCTTGCCTCCGGCATTGTTGAAGCCCTGGCCGATATCGGCCAGCAATGCCCGGCCGGATACGAGTTGCGCGCCGGCCGTATTGGCTAGATGTTGCACCCGCAGCGCGACGTCGCCATTGCCGCCCAGCATTGCGCCGTTGGTGTTGTTCACCGAAGCCGCGGCCACGCTTGTATTGCCGGTGCCCGTGCTGATCACCTGCCCGGCATCATTGGCAAGATGGCCGGCGGCGTTGACTGCGAGCGTCTTGCCGGCTTGCACTGTGCCGTTGCCATTGTCGACATCGCCGCCGACGGTGGCATCGAGGTCGTCCTCCGCCAGCAACGTGCCATGGCGGTTCGACAGGGAGCGGCTTGCGAAGTCGAGCGACTTTCCCGACAGGGTACCTGCGTCGTTGCGCCACGCGGCCTGGCTGGCCTCGATCGACAGGTGCTGGCCGGCATAGATATTTCCCCCCGAGTTGTCCGCGGCGCGGCCGATTCGCAAGCTGACGTCCTTGCCGCCGACAAGCTGTGCGGCTCCGGTATTGAACAGCTCATCGGCCGTGACGGCCAATGCGCCGTTGCCACCAAGCAGGGCGCCGTTCGTATTGGCCACGGTTGCCGCGGTGATGGCTGTGTCGCCCGTACCGCTGTTGGTGATTTCGCCCGCATCGTTCGCAACGACGCCGCTTGCCGCCACGGTCAGCGACTGCCCGCCCTGGATGGTGCCGCCGTTGTTGTCGACATTGCCCAGAAGCGTCAGGTTGAGCGCTTCGTCCGCCAACACCGATCCCTGCCGGTTCGATAGCGATGCGCCGGTGAGCTGAACTGTCTTGGCGGAGATTGTGCCGCCATCGTTGCGCCATGCGGCTCCGCTGCCCTCGCTGCTCAGTTGGCGCCCGGCATGGATGCGTCCGCCGGCGTTGTCCACAGATTGCCCGAGATGCAGGGCCACGTCCGTGCCGCCAACGATGCGCGCCGCCTGTGTGTTCGCCAGCGATTGCGCGGTCAGACTCACGCTGCCGTTTCCGCCCAGCGTCGCGCCGTTGAGGTTGCGAATCGCGGTGGCTCGAATATCGGTCGAACCGGTGCCGGTATTGGCGATTTGCCCGGCATCGTTGGTGACCGTCCCGTTGCTGTTCAACTCCAGCGTGTCTCCCGCTTGCAGGGTGCCGCCGGTGTTGTCGACGTCGCCGGTAAAGCGCGCATGCAACGCGCCGTTGGCCAGCACGCTGCCCTGCCGGTTTGACAGCGTCGCCCCGTCAAAATCGATGGCGCTGGCGGACAGCGTGCCGCCGTCGTTGCGCCACGCCGCTTGGTCGCCGCGGAGGGAAAGCTGCGTGCCCGCCTGAATCCGGCCGCCAGAGTTGTTCCCTGCCTGGGCCAGTTGCAGCGTCAGGTCTGTGCCGGCCACCAACTGGCCGCCATCGATATTGGTCAGCACGTCGGCGCTCAACGTCAGCGTGCCGTTGCCGCCGATGGTTCCTGCACCGGCAGCTTGACCGCGGTTGCTGTTTTCGACGCGCGCCGCGCGAAGCATGGTCTCACCAGTGCCGGCGTTGACGATGCGGCCGTTCGCATTGACCAGCGCGCCCTGGGCCGATACATCGAGAATTCCGGCATCGGTCAGGATATCGCCGCCGGTATTGTCCGCGTCACCGCGTACGGCAACGCGCGCGCCATCCTTTGCGTAAAGCGCGCCGCCACGGTTCGACAGGCTCTGCGCCGATGCCGACAGGCGTGCGGCGCTCGCCTTGACGCCATCCGTGCGCAACATGCCTGCGGCATCCGCCTTGATCGCCTGACCTGCACCCAAGGTGCTGTTCGACAAATCGAGGTCGCCGGAGTGGGCCTCGAGCGCGATATCGCCGTTGGCTCGCGTCTGGCTCCCCGCAAGGCTGACAGTGCCGCCGCTGGCGTCGAGGCGCGTCCCGGCCAGGTTCTGGCCGTTGGCGGCGACCGATTGCGCCGCGCGCAGTGTCAGATTGCCGGCTTGGGTCATGTTGCCGCCGGCGTCGATGCCGGCCGCGAGTGTGCCGGTGGACTGCACCGATTGGCCTGCAAGGGCCAGATCGTTGCCGGCTACCAGTGCGCCAGAATTGACGATCGTTCCCTCGCTGGTTGCCGTCAGCGTCGTGCGGGCCGCGGTGGATCCGCGGTTGTCGACCCCTTGCGCGCCGCGGATCAGCAGCGAACCGGTGGAAGACGTGGTGCCGGCCAGCGATATCTGTCCGGCACTGTCGATCGTAAAATCGCCGGCCTGCGCGGCCAGCGTGCCCGCGCTGCGCACGCCTACCCCGCCCTCGGTGCCCAGCAGGCGGATGCGGTTCGCATACATGCCGCCCAGACTCGCAACATCGATACCGACGGTGGGGCGGTTGCCATCGCCCTGAATCACTTGTACGCCGAGCGAGGCATAGTCGACCTGGTTGGCCCCGGCGATCACGTTCGCCGTATTGGCCCATAGCGCACCGTTGAACGTCACCGACCGCGCAATCAGGTCGACCTGGTCCAGGCTGGTGCCGTTGAAGCCCTGTCCTTCCAGCTGAATTCCGCCGCGCGTCACGCGAAAGGCAGCGAGGCTGCCATCGCCGCCAAACACGGGCGTGCCGGTGGTAATCGTTGCGCGATTGGCATTGATGAAGCCGCCGCCGTTGATCGAGATGCCATTGCCGTTCGAGATCACGACGTCGGCGCGCTGGCCGGCGACCTCGACATAGCCGTTCAGCCGGCTGGGGTGGGCACCGATGACTTCGTTCAGGATCACGCGCGCCGGTCCGCTCGCGCCCAGGTTTGCATTGCCGGGAATGTAGCCGCCCAGTTGGGTCTGTGTGGTTCCGGTGGCGTTATTCAGGATTGCGCCTCGCCCGTCCACCGACAACTGCTGGTATTGGTTGTGTGATACGCCTGCGCCGGATGGGGCGTTGATGTTCACCAGAGGGGTGCCGTTTGGTGCCGCGCCGACACCGGGGCCACGTCCGCCGGCATGGTCGGGCACGATCTGCGCGCCGGCAATCTGTACCGCACCAAGGGCGAGTAGGATGGTCCAGGCGACGGGGCGCAGGGTGACCACGACGCTCTGCGCTCCCGCAGCGGCCGATCCCGCCGTTTCACCGGATGCGGATTTGCGCATGCTGTTGGCGCATTCCGCGACGGCCATCAGCATGCCGCGGGTCTTGTTGAATACCAGACGATAGCGATTGTTATTCATGACTTGGGACGGGTATCGAGGTAGCGGCAGACCATGCTGCAAGGCAGCGTTTGCTGGTTCGGTTCGCGCGGCCAGCGTGATTTAGTACTGGTAGGAAAGTGCGAATCCGCCGGCCGGGGAGCGGGTAGGAAAGTTCGCCGGCTTTACCAGCGCCCAACCAAGGAAGACGTCGTAGTACAGGCCCTTCGCCGGGCTTCCCCGCAGGCCCACCGCCGTGCCAACCAGGGTTCGGCCGGCCAGATGGCTGGCGCTGCGGCCACCGACCGTGCCGGCATCGAGACCGAGGTAGACGGCCTGACCGCTCGCACCCAGCGGCACCTCGAGTTCATTGCGCCAGTACGCGCCACGCTCGGCGGCAAGCGTCGCGTCTCCGTCGAAGCCGCGCACGGTCCAGCGGTTGCCGATGGAAATGAACTCGCTGGCGAAAAGCGACGGGCCGGTGTATTGGCCGTGGAGCGTGGTGACGTAGCGCATCGGTATGCGCGCGTCGCCCACCAGAGCCGGCACGGAGAAAGGCACGACCAGCGTCGCGTCGAGAATGGCAAGGTGGTACAGAAACTTGTCGCGTTGGCTGGGAAAGTCCGGTTCAATCGTCCGAATCTCGGTTTGACCATTCAGCCAAGGCACGCCGAAGCGGTAGGCGAGGGCGACATCCAATTGGGATGAACCGAGGTGACGACGATGCAGCCACGCGATTTCCGCGAACGTCGTGCTGCGTTGCTGATTCAGAATCTCGGTATCTTCGATATACGCGTGGCTCCAGCGGTGACCGAGGCGGAATTGCAGTGTGTTCTTCTGAAACTGGTCGCGATGGAACATGTACTGCGCCCTGAACTCGGCGGTCCTGGATTCCCCACTGGTCTCGAAGACGTGGTTCACGCCGGCAATGCGCTGAAAGTAGCGATAGGCGCTGGCCGACGCACCGAGCGTCCAATTGCCCCATGGCAAGGAATAAGACGCATTGGCGCCCCGTGTACCGCGATCGTGTTGGTTGAAATTGGCATCATGGCTGACGCCGATGTTGAGCAGGTCGTTGAGCCCGAGCGGGTTGTCGATACCTAGCGACGCATTGGCCTGCAGGCGTCCTGTGCCGGTGCTGCCGCTGTCGTCCAGCGACACCATCAATCTCCAGGGCTTGGTCCGCTTGACCGCGATGACGATATCGGATTCGCCTGGCAACTCGCCCGGCAGAATTTGCATGTCGACGTCCTGGCTCGGTACGCGCTTCAATTGCTCCAGGCCCTGTTCCAGGGCGCGGATGTTCAGCAAATCGCCGGGGCGCGCCGGAAAAGCCGATTTCCATGACCCTCGCAAAGATCCGTCGGCAAACCGGATCTGCCGGATCACGCCGGGGATCAACGCGAGCCGAAGAGTGCCAGTGGACAGATCCTGTTGTGGCACCGCGATACGCGTGGTGGTGTAGCCCTTTGCGAGTATCTGTGCGCCAAGACGCCGTACGATCGTGTTGATGCCGTCCCTGCCGATGCACCTGCCGGCAAAGTGATCCAGGTAGTCCTGGGCGAACCGAAATGGGTCCTGTGGCAACGTGCTCGCGCCCTGCGACCGAATTGATTCCGGCAAAGAGTCCGGGACCTCCACCACCACTTGATTGACGGTGAAGCACGGTGTCTCTTGCGGCAGCGTAGTCGAGAAGGCGTCTGCCGCCGTCGTGCTGCCGTCAATCGAAGCACTGCGCACGTTCAATTGACGCGCCCGCTCTTGCGCCTGCTCGATGGTGCGTTCGCGCTGAAGCTGCTGGTTTTGTTCGAGTTGGGAGCGGCGCACTGCCTCATCCACGCCATTGGAACTTTGGGCGAATGCAATACGCGCGAACATCAGACCGGCCGCAGCGACAATTGCCGTCCAGGACAACAGAGAAAAGCGACAACCCATGGGTCAACACGTCTTGGCGCACGGCGGCCTCCTGCCGTGGCGCAAGCGACAACGTGCAAGTTCAGGGCGGCTCCGGACTTTGCGCCGGTTGATAAAAGGCGAATGAATTGGGGTAATGCGAGGTCCGAGTCGTGGCTTGGACTTTGCATTACCCGCGCCGGATTTAACGGCGCGCGACATGGGACCCTCAACCCGACTAAAGAGGGGATGAAGAGTCGCGGATGGTGGCGCAGCCGCCGGTCCTGATCGGCAGTCCTCGACGATGCCGATTGGGATCCGCGCCAGACAGGGTCGTTCTGGCAATCAATCGTATGACCGGGCGGCCGCTACAATTCTTTACAGTTACCTAACCAATCAAACGGAAATCACGCCATGCCAAAACACATCGGCATCGTCGGCTGCTCCGCCGAGGGCGCTGCGCTGTGCTACCGGACCATTTGCGCGGAAGGCGCGCAATTTCTCGGGCCGCACGGGCATCCCGAGATCTCGATGCATACGCCTTCGCTCGCCGAGTATGTCGACTGCCTGGATCGAGGCGATCTGCGCGGCGTGGGCGATCTGATGCTCGATTCCGCCAACAAGCTGGCGCTGGCTGGGGCCGATTTTCTGATCTGTCCGGACAACACGATCCATCAGGCATTCGAACATGTCGTGCCCCGCTCTCCGCTGCCCTGGTTGCATATCGCCGAGGTCGTTGCCGACGAAGCGGTACGGCGCGGCTATCGCAAGGTGGGCGTGACGGGTACCCGATGGCTTGTCGACAGCGAGGTCTATCCGGAAAAGCTGGCCGCGCGCGGTATCGAGGCGGTGCGCCCGGGCTTGGAGGAGCGCGCCGAAATCGGCCGGCTGATCATGGACGAACTGGTATGCGGCATTTTCCGAACCGAGACCGTCGCGTACTTCCAGCGTGTGATCGCCGGCCTGAAGACGCAGGGATGCGATGCGGTGGTGCTGGGGTGCACCGAGATTCCGCTGATCATCAGCGATGCCAATTCGCCGCTGCCGACGCTCGACTCGACGCGGTTGCTGGCTCGCGCCGCCTTGCGGCGGGCGGTGGAGCCAGACCGGTGAAGGAATATTGTGGTGTCGATGCCACAAATCCCGTATCGTCGCGTCGGGTAATCATGGCTGACTTGTTGCGTCGCAGCAGATGGTATATAGTCGAGTCTGTCTCCTCCACCACCTCGGTGGATTCCAGCCGCGCGAAACTTCGCGCGGTTTTTTTTGCCCGTACTGAACGTAGCGCGACATGCCGGCATAGGCAGTTTTCCCGGCGATTTCCGCATATCGAAAGAAGGGCCGCGACAATGCCGGCTTTGGGCCTTCATGCTGCACCACGCCGGCGAATCGTTCGCACCATCCCGCGGCAAGCCCGCACCAGAGCGGCGAAGAACCCGTTCCCAGCGTCGTTTTATTGCATCGCAACATCGAATCCCCTAGAGTGGCTGGAACATTGCTTTTTCCAGCCCGATGCGCGCCGTCTCCGCCCTGAATCGTCTCGTCACCAACGTCGTTGCCGCGGTCTCGGTCAATGTCCGCGCGACGGTCGCCGAAGCGCGCAATGCCGCCCGATGCCGTCGCGGCGCCGTCTATGGCGCCTCGTTTCTCGCGCTGGCCGTGATGGGTTGGCTCGGGGCGGACCACGGCCTGCTGTGGTCGGCCACCGCTTCGATCTGGACGTGCCTCGCCGATCCCGGCGGCACCGCGCGCGATCGCCTGCTTCCGCTTGCCGCGGTCGGCGTGGGCGGGGCGCTCGCCAGTGCGTTGGGCGGTGCGATGGCCGGCAGTCCAATCGTGGCGGTGGTCGTGGTGCTGTTCGCCGGTCTCGCGGCCGGCATGGTCGAACTGCGCGGGACCGCGGCCGCGCTGTCGGCCAAGCTGCTGTATGTGGTGCTGATTGCCGCCTGCCTGCGGCCGGTGGTTGATGTAGGCACGGATATCAGCGCCGCGGCGTGGGCGCTGCAGATGGGACGCGACTATCTGCTCGGCGGCGCCTTCGCCTGCGTGGTGTCGCTGGCGCTGCTGCCTTCGGCACGGGACACGCGGCCGCGTCCACAGATGGTGGCGATCTTCGCGGCGCTGGAAGCGCTGGCGCGCACGCTGGCCGAAACCGCTACGGTGCACGACGACCGGACTGCTAACACGTCCGAGGACGGGCAGACCGATCTCGCCAAGCGCCGCGTGCGCGAGCGGATCGAGCAGGCGCGCGAGCTGATCGCCGCGCAGCGCAGCTGGTTCGATGCGGCCACGCTGCTGCATTACCGCTACCTGATCGCGATGGCCGAGGCGGTGTTCGCTTTGCTGATCGTCGCGTCCGATCTGCGCGGCAGGCGTGGGCACGAACAACTGCCGCTGCGCCACCTGCATCGCTGCGTCGACGATCTGCGCGAGCAGATCGGGCAGGGCCTGGCACGTCATGCGGCCGATCTGCCGGCGCTGACGCGGTCGATGTACCTGCAGCTCAAGCGCGTGCACGGGCAGGTCGCCAATGCCAGCGCGCCGCCGCTGTACCACGCCGCGCTGGCTTCGCTGGCGCGCTTCCCCGACTTCGCTGCATGGCGCGCTGCCTTCCACTGGCCGCGCCGCTCGCTGTGGATCGGCCTGCGAGAGTGGCGCACTACGCTGGCGGAGCTTGGCGCCCGCGATGCCCGTGTGACGCGCCACGCGGTGCGCCTCGCACTGGCGGGCGGATTGAGCCTGATGCCGGGTCTGATCTGGCAGCTCGATCATGGCTACTGGGTCGCGGTGACCGTGATCATGGTGCTGAGCCCGCAGTTGCAAACCACGCGGCGCATCTCGCTGCAGCGCTTCGCCGGCTCGCTGGGCGGCGCGTTGCTGGCCTGCATGGTGGGGCTGCTGCATCCCGCCGCGCCGGTCGCGCTGGCGATCAGCGCGGTGTCGCTGTCCGCCGCCTACATGGCCCGCCTTGCCGGCAGCCCCGGCCTGTTCGCACTGATGCTCACGCCGGCGGTGATCTTGTTTTCGTGGATCGGCGAACCCGCGTCCGACAGCAGCCATGTGGCGATGCTGCGCGGCGCCGATACCGCATTCGGTTGCCTGATCGCGCTGGCCAGCTACCTGGTGCTGGCGCCGCGCGCAGAGCTGTCGCGGGCGCGCCGGCGCGCGCGAGAGGCGGTCGCGATCCATGCAATCTATCTGCGCGCCGCCTTTGCGCAGGCAATGTCCGATGGCGCGCTCGGCGATTCCGAGATGCGGCTGGAAGCGCTGCGCGTGGCCGCCGGCCGCGCGTCGGCACGTGCGGAGCAGGCGCTGGAGCAGGCCGGCCCTGAGCTGGGACCGGCCATCGTCACGGAATTCGCGCGGTTGCATGTGACCGTGCGCAGGATGGCGGCATTGGCAGGCGTGATTCGAGCGGAAGCGGTCGGCAGCGAAGCACCGGTGCCCGCCAGCGCAGGCACGCGGCGGCGTCTTGCCGAGGTGCAGG
>NZ_AMPR02000465.1:0-16303 GCF_000307735.3 Cupriavidus sp. HPC(L)
GAAGAACACCGGGAAGTAGACGAACGACGACGGACGCTCGGGCCACAGCAGCGCGCCGGTGAAGGCCACCGCCACGCCGACGCAGCAGCCGATGCAGACGCCGACGGTGGCCTGCGCCAGCAGCCGGTGCACGCGCGGCTGCTCGGCCTGGCGCGCCTTGCGCCGCGACTCGATCCACAGCAGATTGCCCGAGTAGAACAGGAAGGCCCCGGCCAGCCCGGCGATCAGGTAGACCAGCCGCAGGGCCAGGTCGCCGTAGGTGCCGAAATGCAGCGCGAACAGCGCGCTGTACAGGCCGTGGTTCGCGTCGCGGCCGCTGGCGGTCTGGTTGGCGATCACGCGGCCGCTGTCGGGCTGGCCCGCGGCGGCGTGAATGCCGACCGAGCCGAAGTTGCCGAGCGCGCGCTCGCTGTCGCCGCGCACCTCGATCAGCGCATTGGCGTCGCCGACGCGCTGGTAGCGCACCGAATTGGGCTTGAAGCCCTCGCCGGCGGTGCGCTGCGCGATCTCGATCAGTTCGCGTGCCGGCATCAGCGGGGCCGGCTTGCCGGCCGCCTGCACCTCGGGCACCGACGACATCGCGGTCGGCAGCGCCGACATCAGCTTGCCGTCGAAGGTCAGCACGTTGAAGGCCATCGCCAGCGTCATCGACACGCAGAACAGCGCGCCGGTGATCGCGATGACCAAGTGGAAGGGCAGGCTGAACAGGCCGATCACGTTGTGCGCGTCCATCCAGAAGCGCTTCAGGTTGCGGCCCGGGCGCACGGCGAACAGGTCCTTCTTCAGCCGCGGCAGGTGCAGCAGCACGCCGGAAACGAGCGCCAGCCCGTATAGCACCGACACCACGCCCATGAAATGCATGCCGACCTGCATCGGCAGGCCCAGCGTGTAGTGCAGCGCGTTCAGGAAGTTCGACAGCTCGCCGCGGACGCCGTCCAGCGAGGTGTCCTGCGGCGAGGTGCGTCCGGCGCCGAGCTTTTCCTCGTTGGTGGTCTGCCACTCGCCCTTGGCATCCATCCAGTAGGCGGTGGTGTGCGGCTCGCCTTCGGTCGGCAGGCCGATATAGACGCTGGCCGCCGCCTCGGGATGGGCCTTGACCAGCGTGGCGACGAAGCGGTCCAGGTCCTCGGGCGAGGGCTTGGCGGCGGCGTGGGTCTCGCCGCGGATGCGCGCCGGCGACTGCCACTCGTGCAACTCGTGGTGGAACACGGTGATCGCGCCGGCGAAGAATGCGATAAACAGGGCCCAGCCGGCCATCAGGCCGACCCAGGTATGCAGCGTCTGATAAACGCGCAGCGTTGCAGCCTTCATGGGGGACTCCTTACGCGGCCGCGCCGGGCACGGCCATCAGCCGCCATCCCCACAACGCACCGAAACAGATCAGGTTGGCCGCGCCCAGCCAGAGCCAGGCGGCGCGGCTGCTGGAAAACAGCAGGCTGGTGCTGATGATCGCGACCCATAGCGGCAGGCTGGCGGTCACCGCGCCGATGATGCCGCTCTGCCAGCCGCCCGGCAGCCACAGGATGGCCAGCGTGCAGACCGCCAGCGACAGCGGAAAGCCGAGCAGCGTGCCGGCCAGCCATTTGGTGCCGATGCCGCCGTTCATGCCGCCTCCTCGCCGCCGCGGCGCTTGTGCAGATAACAGCCGAGAAAGGGCCACAGCGACAGGCCGGTGCCGAGCGTGGCCAGCGTCGCGGCGATGGAGGAGGGCCAGCTGTGCTCGGCCGACCAGCCGACCGCACCGGCCGAGGTCAGCACGATGCCGAGCCAAACCATCATCCGGCGTTGGGGAGGCTGGCGCAGCAGCACCTGGTTGGGACCGGCCAGATACAGGCAGGCAGCGCCCGCCAGGCCGAGTAGAGCGGCAAAGAGTTGCATCGCCAATATTTTGTTACCGAATTCAAAACACAAATGGTAATGATTCGTATTTGACGATGCAAGTTATTGATATTGTTTGCAATGTATTGATAGACGGGGAGGGAGCGAGGCAGCGGCCGGTGGAAATCGCCCTCTTCCCGGCCCTCTCCCGCAAGCGGGAGAGGGAGAACCCAGTGCGCGGGTCGGAAAAGCGGTCGGTTTGCTGCCCTCTCCCGCTTGCGGGAGAGGGGCTGGGGGAGAGGGCAATGAGGCGGTGGAGGACTACAGAGGCCGGCAGCGAAGCCCGCGGGGAAGCGTCAGCCGGGGAACAGATTCAACAACCCATCGAGTCCGACATGGTTGAACGCCACGCTGGCCTGCGCGCGTACCACCGGCTTGGCGCGGAAGGCGACCGACAGGCCGGCGATCGCCATCATCTTCAGGTCGTTGGAGCCGTCGCCCATCACGATGGCCTGGCGCGGGTCGGCGCCGATCGCTTCGCAGGCCTCGCGGACGGTGCGGGCCTTGACCTCGGCATTGACGATCTCGCCTTCGACGCGGCCGGTCAGCTTGCCGTCGACGATCTCGAGCGTATTGGCGCGGGTGAAGTCCAGGCCCAGCCGGGCCTTCAGCTTCTCGGTGAAGTGCACGAAGCCGCCCGATACCAGCAGCGTCCGCAGGCCCGCGGCGCGCGCCGCCTGCAGCATCCGCTCCGCGCCCGGCGACAGCCGCAGCCGTTCCTCGTAGACGCGGTCCAGCACGCTGGCGTCGAGACCCTTCAGCAGCGCGACGCGGCGCCGCAGGCTTTCGTTGAAGTCGGTGATCTCGCCGCGCATCGCGGCCTCGGTGATCGCCGAGACCTCGGCCTTCAGCCCGCAGAAATCGGCGATCTCGTCGATACACTCGATCGTGATCAGCGTCGAATCCATGTCCATCGCGACCAGCCGGAAGTCGGACAGCTTCCGGTGCGTCGGCAGCACCGCCCAGTCGAGCCGGCGCGGCTCGCAAAACGCCTCCAGCGCATCGCGCAGCCGGTCGTCGAGCGGCGCGCAGGCCTCGGCGGTGGCGACGGTGTCGCTGCGCAGGCTCAGGCCGGGCGCGTCGGCAAGCGCGCGCAACGCGTCGATATCCTGGGAGGCGATGGGTTGGAGGCTTTGGACGATCAGGGGCATGGGAAATCAAGTCTTGCGTCGTCCCCGCGAAGGCGGGGACCCAGCGGCTTGTTGAACCGGCAGCGGCCAGGAGGCCGCTGGGCCCCCGCGTGCGCGGGGGGCGACAGGAAAGCGCGGGGCCGACGGTGCCGGGGCAGGGGCGGCGGTAAAAGGACGTTATTGTAATCGTCCCGCGCCTGCCCCTGCGCCATGCCGATCAGCGCTGCGCCATCGTCATGTAGTCGACCGTCAGGTTCGACAGCGCCCGCACGCCATGGATCAGCGCCGGCTCATCGACGTAGAACTCCGGCGAGTGGTTCGACGGCGCCTTGGTGACATCGGTGCCCTTCGGCGTCACGCCGAGATTGAAGAACAGGCCCGGCACCTTTTCCTGGTAGAACGAGAAGTCCTCCGACGCGGTGGCCTTGGGCGCCAGCATCCAGTTGCCGTCGCCGGCCACGCGCTTGAGCGTCGGTGCCATCTTCTCGGTCAGCGCGGGCTGGTTGACGGTCGCGTTGTAGAGCTCGACCACGCGGAAGGTCGCCTCGGCGCCGGAACTGGCCGCGATCGACTCGGTGGTGCGCTTCATCCGCGCATGGATATCCTTCTTCATGCCTTCGTCGTAGGTCCGGATCGTACCCATCATCTCGACCTTCTCGGGCACGATGTTCATCCGGTTGCCGCCGTGGATCGTGCCGACCGTGATCACCGACGGCTCCAGCATCGCATTGACCTGCCGGCTCTGGATCGTCTGCAGGCCCATCACGATCTGCGACGACACCACGATCGGGTCGATGCCGCCCCACGGACGTGCGCCATGCGTCTGGCGGCCCTTGACGTCGATCCAGAACTGGTCGGCGGCGGCCATCGCCGGACCGCTGCGCCAGGCCAGCTTGCCCGACTCGATGCCGCTGCTGACATGCAGGCCGAAGATCGCATCGACCTTCGGGTTCTCCAGCACGCCCTCGGCCACCATCTGCTTGGCGCCCCAGATATTGGTGCCGTCCGGCTCGATATCGGCCGGGCTTTCCTCGGCCGGCTGGAAGATGAACTTGACGGTGCCGGGCAGCTGGTCCTTCATGCCGGCCAGCACCTCGGCGGTCGCCATCAGGATCGCGACGTGCGTGTCGTGGCCGCAGGCGTGCATCACGTCGACCTCCTTGCCGAGGTACTTGCCCTTGGCCTTCGAGGCGAACGGCACGTCGACGCGCTCCTTGACCGGCAGCGCGTCCATGTCGGCGCGCAGCGCCACCACCGGCCCGGGCTTGCCGCCCTTGAGCAGGCCCACCACGCCGGTCTTGGCGACGCCGGTCTTGACCTCCATGCCGAGCTTGCGCAGATGGTCGGCCACCAGCTTCGCGGTGCGCGTCTCGTAGTTGCCGAGCTCCGGATGCTGGTGGATGTCGCGCCGCCAGGCGATCAGCCGCGCCTCGGCGGCCTTGGCGCGCGTCTCGATCTGCGCGTGCAGCGCAGGGTCGCCGGTGCTTGTCGCGCTTGCCGTGTTTGAAGACGGGGCCGGCGATGCGGTCTGCGCCATTGCCGGCGAAAGCAGGGCCGAGCCGCACAGCAGGCCGGTGGCCGCTGCCAGCGCCGAGAGGGCGGCTGGCAGCGTCAGCAAGCGTTGGGTGCGGGCGGGAGCGGGGGAGCGGCGTGCTGCCATGTCGAGTTCTCCTTTGGTGTCGTTGTGGTTGGTGTTGCGGTGCATGCTGCAACGGGGCCTCTGCGTGCCCCTTGTCGATCCGGCCGGACCATGCGCGGCCCGGCCGTTCAGGCCATCGGTGAGGAAGCGCGATGCGCTTCCGGGGACTGGTGTCTTCGGTGTCCTGGCGTTGGACGGGAGCCGTCAGGCCGCGAGGCGAAGGCTGTCGACGACCTTGTGCAGGAAGGCCTCGCATTGCGCGAGCTGCTCCAGCGCGACGAACTCGTCGGCCTTGTGGGCCTGCTGGATGTCGCCGGGCCCGCAGACCACGGCCGGGATGCCGGCGCGCTGGAACAGGCCGCCCTCGGTGGCGTAGGCCACCTTGCTGATCGCGTTGTCGCCGGTCAGCGCGCGCACCAGCTGCGTGATCGCATCGCGCTCGGCGGCGTCGAGCGCCGGTGCCGCGGCGATCCGCGTGATGCTCAGGCCCGCGTCGGCATGCTCGGCGCGCATGCGCGGCAGCAGCACATCGTTGGCATAGGCCTCGATGCGCGCGCGGATCGCTTCCGGATCGACGCCCGGCAGGTTGCGGTACTCGAACACGAACTCGCACAGCGCGGGAATCGTGTTCAGCGCGATGCCGCCCTGGATCGTGCCGGTCGACGCGGTGGTGAAGGGCACGTCGAACGCATCGTCGTAGGGCCCCTTGGCGCGGAACTCGTCGGCGAGGTCGCGGATGAAGCAGATCAGCCGCGCCGCGTATTCGATCGCATTGACGCCGCGCGGGGTCAGCGAGGAATGCGCGGCCTGGCCCTTGACGCAGCAGCGATAGGCGTTGATGCCCTTGTGCGCGACGATCACGCGCATGCTGGTCGGCTCGCCGACGATGCAGCCCGCGGGCTGGATGCCGCGCTCGCGCAGGTCGTCGATCAGATAGGGGGCGCCCATGCAGCCGACTTCCTCGTCGAACGACAGCGCGTAGTGCACCGGTTCGCGCAGCCGCGCCTGCAGCAGCGTGGGCAACAGCGCCAGGCTGGTGCCGATGAAGCCCTTCATGTCGCAGGCGCCGCGGCCGTACAGCCGGCCGTCGCGCAGCGCGGGCCGGAACGGATCGGTGCTCCAGTCCTGGCCGTCCACCGGTACCACGTCGGTATGCCCGGACAGCACGATGCCGCGCTGCTCGCTGCCGTCGGCGGCGGGCACGATGACATGCAGATTGGCCTTGTTGCGCTGCGGGTTGTAGCTCAGGTGGGGCTTCAGGCCTTGCGCGACGAAGTGGTCGCGCACCGTTTCGATCAGGCCGAGATTGGACTCGCGGCTGGTGGTGTCGAACTCGATCAGCCGGCGGGTCCAGTCGAGGGCGGAGTGTTCGGGGGCATCGGCGAGGGCGTCGGCGGGGGCAGGGGTATGGGCAGGCATGCGGCAGGATCACGCTGTTGGATGTCCGATCCTACACCCGGATATGTGGTGGGGTCCACTTTGCCCAGTGGGCGGCCGTCTCCCCAACCCTCTCCCGCAAGCGGGAGAGGGGCCGAACGCGAGCGCTTCAGCTGCGGCCTTCGCTGCAGAACTCCTGCGCCCGATTGCAGGCAGGACGCTTCCCTCTCCCGCCTTGCGGGAGAGGGTGGGGGACAGGGCAACCGCCGCCCGTCATCCCACAGCCCATCACCCCTCAAGCCAGCTGCCGCAGCGTCTGCTTGATCGTCTGCGCGCGCACCGCCACGTCCGGCATCTTCGCCTCGATGCGCAGCTTGTCCTGGCCGGCCAGCTTGATATGCCGGTTCTTCTGCACCAGGTCGAGGATGCGGATCGCGTCGATCGGCGGGTTGGGCACGAACTGCACGCTGATCGAGGCCTCGCCGGCGTCGATCTTGCGCACGCCCAGCGGCACCGCGGCGATGCGCAGCCGGTGCGTCTCGATCAGCGCCTGCGCCTGCGCCGGCGGGCGGCCGAAGCGGTCGACCAGTTCCTCGTGGATGTCGTCGACCTGCTCGGGCCGCTCGCAGTTGGCCAGCCGCTTGTACAGCGACAGCCGCTCGTGCACGTCGGTGCAGTAGTCGTTCGGCAGCAGCGCCGGCGTGCCCAGGTTGATCTCGGTGGTGGCCGCCAGCGGCGCCATCAGGTCCGGCTCCTTGCCGGCCTTCAGCGCCTTGACCGCGGCGTTCAGCATGTCGGTGTACAGCTGGAAGCCGATCTCGTGGATCTCGCCCGACTGCTTGTCGCCCAGCACCTCGCCGGCGCCGCGGATCTCGAGGTCGTGCATCGCCAGGTAGAAGCCCGAGCCCAGTTCCTCCATCTGCTGGATCGCCTCGAGCCGCCGCTGCGCCTGCTTGGTCAAGCCTTCCGGATCGTGCACCAGCAGATAGGCATAGGCCTGGTGATGCGAGCGGCCGACGCGGCCGCGCAGCTGGTGCAGCTGCGCCAGGCCGAACTTGTCGGCGCGGTGGATCAGGATCGTGTTGGCGGACGGCACGTCGATGCCGGTCTCGATGATCGTCGTGCACAGCAGGATATTGGCGCGCCGCGCGACGAAATCGCGCATCACACGCTCGAGCTCGCGCTCGTGCATCTGTCCGTGCGCGACCGCGATGCGGGCCTCTGGCACCAGCTCGGCCAGCCGCGCGCGCTTGTTCTCGATGGTCTCGACCTCGTTGTGCAGGAAGTAGACCTGGCCGCCACGCTTGAGCTCGCGCAGGATCGCCTCGCGCAGCACGCCGTCTTCCTCGCGCCGCACGAACGTCTTGATCGCCAGCCGCTTCTGCGGCGCGGTCGCGATCACCGAGAAGTCGCGCAGTCCCTCGAGCGCCATGCCGAGCGTGCGCGGGATCGGCGTCGCGGTCAGCGTCAGCACGTCGACCTCGGCGCGCAGCGTCTTCAGCGCCTCCTTCTGGCGCACGCCGAAGCGATGCTCCTCGTCGATGATGACCAGGCCCAGCCGCTGGAAGCGCACGTCGTCGGACAGCAGCTTGTGCGTGCCGATCACGATGTCGACGGTGCCGTCGTTGATCTGCTTGATCGCGGCCTCGACCTCCTTCTTCGTCTTGAAGCGCGACAGCTCGACGATGCGCACCGGCCAGTCGGCGAAGCGGTCCGACAGCGTCTGGAAATGCTGCTCGGCCAGCAGCGTGGTCGGCGCCAGCATCGCGACCTGCTTGCCGCCCATCACCGCGACGAAGGCCGCGCGCAGCGCCACCTCGGTCTTGCCGAAGCCGACGTCGCCGCAGACCAGCCGGTCCATCGGCTTGCCCGAGGTCATGTCGGCGATCACCGCCGCGATCGCCGCGGCCTGGTCCGGCGTCTCCTCGAAGCCGAAGCTCTCGGCGAAGGTCTCGTAGTCCTTCGGCGACAGCGCGAACGCATGGCCCTCGCGCAGCGCGCGGCGCGCGTACAGGTTCAGCAGCTCGGCGGCGGTATCGCGGATCTGCTGCGCGGCGCGGCGCTTGGCGCGTTCCCACTGGCCCGAGCCCAGCGAATGCAGCGGCGCGGTCTCCGGATCGGCGCCCGAATAGCGCGAGATCACATGCAGCTGGTGGACCGGCACATACAGCTTGCTGCCCTTGTCGTAGTCCAGATGCAGGAATTCCTCATCGCCCTGGCCCATGTCGAGCGTGACCAGGCCCTGGTAGCGGCCGATGCCGTGCTCGCTGTGCACGACCGGATCGCCGATCTTCAGCTCGGCCAGGTCGCGCACCATCGCGTCGACGCTGCTGGCCTGCTCCTGCTTGCGGCGGCCGGCGCGGCGCGCGGTATTCGCATAGAGCTCGGCCTCGGTGACGAAGGCGAGATCGGGATGGCCGTCGGCACCGGGCAGCACGAAGCCGCTCTGCAGCGGCGCCACCGCGATCGCGAACGTCGCGTCGCTGGCGAGGAAGGCCGCGCAGTCCTCGACCGGGTGCGGACGCAGGCCGCTGTCGGCGAACAGCTGCAGCAGCGTCTCGCGGCGGCCCGCCGAGTCGGCGCACATCAGCACGCGTGCCTGCTTGCGCAGCAGCAGTGCCTCCAGGTTGACCAGCGGGTCCTCGGCGCGGCGATTGACCGAGACGTCGGGCAGCGCGGCCGACAGCGGCGCTGCATCGGCGCCGGCCGGGCCCTGCTGCAGCACCAGCCGCGCCAGCGGCTTGGCGGCGGTAAAGAACTGCTCTTCGTTCAGGAACAGCTGCGCGGGCGGCAGCAGCGGCCGTTCGCGGTCGTGCCGCATGAAGTCGTAGCGCTGCTGCGTATCGGTCCAGAAGCGGCGGATCGCGTCGTCGATCGCGCCGACATAGGCCAGCTGCGTGCCGGCCGGCAGGTAGTCGAACAGCGTCGCGGCCGACTCGAAGAACAGCGGCAGGTAGTACTCGATCCCGGCCGACGGCACGCCGTTGCCGATGTCCTTGTAGATCGGCGACTTGCTCGGGTCGCCCTCGAACACCTCGCGCCAGCGGCCGCGGAACGCGGTGCGCGCGGCCTCGTCCAGCGGAAACTCGCGGCCGGGCAGCAGGCGCACTTCCTTGACCGGGTACAGGCTGCGCTGCGTGTCCGGGTCGAACGCGCGAATGGTTTCGATCTCGTCGCCGAACAGGTCGATCCGGTAGGGCAGCGCGGAGCCCATCGGGAACAGGTCGATCAGGCCGCCGCGCACGCTGTATTCGCCGGGCCGCATCACCGCGCTGACGTGCTCGTAGCCGGCCAGCGTGAACTGCGCCTTCAGCGCGGCCTCGTCGAGCCGTTCGCCCTGCTTGAAGAAGAAGGTGTAGGCGGCCAGGAAGGCGGGCGGCGCTAGCCGGTACAGCGCGGTCTGCGCGGGCACCAGCATCACGTCGCACTGGCCCGTCTGGATATCGTGCAGCGTCGCCAGGCGTTCGGACACCAGGTCCTGGTGCGGCGAGAAACTGTCGTAGGGCAGCGTCTCCCAGTCGGGCAGCACGCGCACGCGCAGCTCCGGCGCGAACCACGGGATCTCGTCGGCCAGCCGCTGCGCGTCGACCGCGTTGGCGCAGATCACCGCCAGCATCGGCATCTGCCCCTTGTCGTGATGCGCGCGCGCATAGGCGGCCAGCGCCAGCGCATCGGCCGAGCCGTGCAGGCCGGCGATCTGGTGGCGCTGGCCCGCCTTGACCAGCGGCAGCTGAGTGGAAACGGGAAGCGCGGAAAGCGAGTTGGCGTCGGACATAAAAGCGGTTCGAATCAAACGACGACGCCCCGCCGGCAGCGCGGGCGGGGGTGTCGAGAAGAGGGTCGTATTATAGAATGCGCAGCGCCCGGCCATCGGGTGCCGCTTTGATGCGGCCTTCGGTGGCGCAGTCGGTGCCGCAGTCGGCGGCGCAATTGGTGCCGCCCCATTCCGTTATCCGCGTTATCCGCCTTGTTCCGCCAGTCCGCCGCATGTCCGAACGACGATTTGCCCTGATTCCCTGTGCCGGCAGCGGCAGCCGCGCGGGCGCGGGCCTGCCCAAGCAATATCGCGAGCTGGCCGGCCATCCGATGATCTGGTATGCGCTCGCCGCGTTCTCGGCGTGCGAGTCGATCAGCGCGACCGCGCTGGTGCTGGCGCCCGACGACCTGCCGCTGGAGGCGCGCTTCGGCTCGGCGGCCTTTGCCGGATTGCGCTTCGATACGGCCTTCGTCGGCGGCCAGTCGCGCCATGAATCGGTGCTGAACGGGCTGCGGCACCTGGTCCAGCTGGGCGCGGAGGATCAGGACTGGGTGCTGGTCCACGACGCCGCCCGCCCCGGCCTGACGCCGCTGATGATCGATACGCTGATCCGCGCGGTCGAAGGGGACGATGGCGATGGGCCCGACGCGGCGATCGGCGGCATCCTGGCGGTGCCGGTACCCGACACGCTCAAGCGTGCCGAGGCGGAACCGCTGCATCCCTCGCAGCCGTCCCGCATCGGCGGCACGGTGCCGCGCGAAGGGCTGTGGCAGGCGCAGACCCCGCAGATGTTCCGCGTCGGCGTTCTGCGCCAGGCGCTGGAAGACGCGCTTGCCAGCGGCGCGGTCGTGACCGACGAGGCCAGCGCGATCGAGCGGCTCGGCCTGAAGCCACGGCTGGTCAACGGCTCGCTGCGCAATTTCAAGGTGACCTATCCCGAGGACTTCGCGCTGGCTGAAGTCCTGCTCGGCGGCCCGTCCGCCGCCGCTTCTTCTGGTTATTCTGGAGACCGATCGCGATGATGCCCTTCGATATCCGCGTGGGACAAGGCTACGACGTGCACGCGCTGGTGCCGGGCCGCAAGCTGGTGCTCGGCGGCGTGGAGATTCCTCACGACCGCGGCCTGCTCGGCCATTCCGATGCCGATGCCTTGCTGCACGCGATCACCGACGCCTTGTTCGGTGCCGCGGGCCTGGGCGATATCGGCAGGCATTTCCCCGATACCGATCCCGCCTTTGCCGGCGCCGACAGCCGCGCGCTGCTGCGCGAGGCGGTGCGACGGGTGCGCGAGGCCGGCTATGAGGTCGGCAATGTCGATGCGACGGTGATCGCGCAGGCGCCGAAGCTGGCGCCGCATATTGGCGCGATGGTGGCCAATCTGGCCGAGGATCTGGGCATCGCGGCCGGCCGCTGCAACGTCAAGGCCAAGACCAACGAGAAGCTGGGTTTCGAAGGGCGCCAGGAGGGAATCGTCGCGCAGGCGGTGGTGCTGCTGTGGCGCGGCGCGATCGTCGCGCCGCAGGACTGAGCGCCGGCGCGTCGAGAGCGCGTCGAGAGCGCGTCGAGAGCGCGGCGTCGTGGTTTCGGCGCGATGCGTGCCGCTACAGGCCCGGCTGCGGCGCGTTGGCTTCCTTCGGCTCGATCGCGTAGACGTAGTCGACCAACCGTTCCAGCGGCCCCGAACGCGCCCCGGCCTCGGTCCGCTTGACGAAGCCCATCTGCTGGCACAGGCGGTTGGCGGCACCCATTTCCGGCATCGTGCGCACCACCAGCGCCTGCGCGCCGATATCGCGCGCACGCTCGATGCAGATCTGCATCAGCGTCCGCCCGAGCCCCAGCCCGCGTGCCTGCGGGCTGACCGACAGCAGCCGCGCCTCGGGCAGGGCCAGTGTCACCGTGCTGCCGTCCAGCGCCTGCAGCGTCGCGCCCGGATGGCAGAACAGCACCGCGCCGCTGATGCCGTGATCGGCCTCGGCGACCCACCATTCCATGTCGGACGTTTTGGTCGCGAGCACCGAACGCATGCCCTGCTGGAACGACGCGCGGCAGTCCTCCATGATCTCGAGCTCGTACTGCGCATACGCTTCCTGCGTGACCGCGGCGATCTGGCCCCAGTCCGAAGCGGTGGCGAGGCGATAGTGGAAATGCGGCGAGGAGGGCGAGGGCAGTTGGCTCATGGACGGTCCGCGAAGCAGAATCTGCCTCGATTGTAGGCCGGACCGTGCACAAATGCAGTCGGAGAAACGCGGACGCGCGGTGGCGTCGGCGCGCCGGAAATGACGATGGCCGCGCGGGGCGGCCATCGATCATCCGGGATGCCCGCGTGCGCGGGACACGGTCAGGACTCGCGGTCCGACCTTACTCGGCTGCGATCACGTTCGCCGCGGCGGTGATCACGGCCGCGATCCGGCCGACATCGCGCAGCTGCTGGGAGGTCATGCCTTGCTCGTTCTTCAGCAGCTCGTAGTGCGAGCGGATGCAGAAATGGCACTTGCCGACGATCGACGCGGCCAGCGCGTACATCTCGAAGCGGCGCTTGTCGACGCCGCCGTGGGTCGCATACGCGTTCATGCGCAGGCCCGCGGGCTGGCTGGCCAGATCGGGATCGGCCGCCATCTCGACATACGGATACCAGACATTGTTCATGCCCATCAGCGCGGCCGCGGTCAGCGCGCCATTCAGCTCTTCGGGCGACAGCACGCCGGCGTTGCGGATCGCGTCGACGATGATCTTGCTCTTGGCGGCGAAGGCGGCGGCCAGCGCCACGCCCACGGCATCGTTGCCCTCCAGCGAGGAGCGTGCGATGGTGCCGTCCAGGTTCAGGCGAATGTCCTTCGCATAGTCGGGGATGAGATTCTTGATCGTATTAAGGAATTCCATCAAATTCTCCTATCGCTTTGGGCGGAAAAAACCCGCGTCAGCGGGTTTCGGTGCGCACTGGGGCGCGGTTGCCGGCGGCGGGGCCGCCGGCAACATCGACGTCGCGCGAATTACAGCGTCGCGCCGCCGACCGCGCGGTTGCACGGGCACAGCTCGTCGGTCTGCAGGCCGTCCAGAATGCGCAGCACTTCTTCCGGGTTACGGCCGACGTTCAGGTTGTTGACCGACACGTGCTGGATCGTGTTGTCCGGGTCGACGATGAAGGTGGCGCGCAGCGCAACGCCGGCTTCCTTCTCGCGCACGCCCAGCTGGTCGACCAGCGAGCCGGTGGTATCGGCGAACTGCCACGAGTTCAGCTTGTTCAGGTCCTTGTGCTCACGGCGCCATGCCAGCTTGACGAACTCGTTGTCGGTCGAGCCGCCCAGCACGACAGCGTCGCGATCGGCG
Organism: Cupriavidus sp. HPC(L); assembly: GCF_000307735.3. Lineage (NCBI taxonomy): Bacteria > Pseudomonadati > Pseudomonadota > Betaproteobacteria > Burkholderiales > Burkholderiaceae > Cupriavidus > Cupriavidus sp. HPC(L). Next base: position 13,109 of record NZ_AMPR02000465.1, read on the forward strand.
AAGTCCTGGTTCAGCTTGGCGAAGGCCACGATCTCGGTCGGGCACACGAAGGTGAAGTCCTTCGGGTAGAAGTAGATGATTTTCCACTTGCCTTCGAACGACTTCTCGGTGATGTCTTCAAAGGCCGACTGGCCGTTTTCTTCGTGGGCGTTGAAACCCGGCTTGACACCGACGACGTGGAACGGTTCGAGCTTGTCACCAACGGTCTTCATGGACTTCTCCTGGATACGGTTGAACAGACGCCAGCGCGGCATGACAAACGACCATCGTCGAAGACGACTTTCTCGGGTCCTTGCGCATGCCGCGCAACGAATGGGAAGTATGCAGCATCCTGCTCGGCACGGCTAATTGAAAATCTCAAAGAGCCCGATAGGCGAGGGACCCGCAAGGGACGGCGCTAAGCGGCGCGGTGCGTCCGGCCCGCGGCCATCCGGCAACGATACACGATTGCGATGACGGAACGGCGACGCGGGGCGCTTCGGGTGCGTTTCAGGTGCGCTTCCCGCGCGTTTCGGGCGCCTTCCGGACCCGCCTCACGCGCGGCGGAAACACGCGCTGACGACCAGCCCGCTGTCCGGCGCCGGACGATTGGTCAGCACCAGGCGGCCGCCATTGCGCTGCATGATGCGGTTGACGATCGACATGCCGAGCCCGGCGCCCTTGGCCTCGCTGCGCGCCGCGTCGAGCCGGTAGAAGGGCCGCGTCAGCAGCGGCAGCTGGGCGTCGGGCACGCCGTCGCCGCAATCGGCCACCACCAGCATCGCCTCCTTGTCGTGATTGCGCGTGGTGATGTCGACCTCGGCGATGCCGCTGTCCGGATCCTTGGCATAGCGGCGCGCGTTCTCGACCAGGTTGTCGAGGATGCGCTGCACCTCCATCCGGTTGGCCATCGCCATCACCGGCTCGGGCGCATGCACGCGGATGCGGATGTCATCGTGCGCGGCATAGACGTTGACCGCATCGCGCACCAGCGACGACAGGTCGACCGGCTCGCTGCTCTCCTGCGCGGGCCGCGCATAGTTCAGGAACTGGCCGATGATCGCGTCCATCTGCTCGATGTCGGCGATCATCGCCTCGCGCGTGCTGTCGTCGACCGGGGACATCTCGGTCTCGAGCCGCAGCCGCGTCAGTGGCGTACGCAGGTCGTGCGAGATGCCGGCCAGCATTACCACGCGATCATCGTCGAGCTGGCGCAGGTCGCGCACCATCTGGTTGAAGCTGTGGTTGGCCTGGGCGACCTCGCTGGCGCCGCGCTCGGGCAGGGGCGGCGGATCGCCGCCCGAACCGATCGCACGCGCGGCATCGGCCAGCCGCTTGAGCGGCCGGTTGACCCGCGCGGTGATGAAGGCCGCGCCGAAGATCGACAGCAGCAGGGCGGCCACGGTCCACCACAGCCATTGCAGCCCCGGCACGCGCTCGAAGCGCTCCGGGCTGATGGCGACCCAGTAGTCGTCGCCCTCGATCTCGAAGCTGACCCAGACGCCGGGAATGTCGTTGACCGTGGTCGCGATCACGGTATCGCCGCCGAGCCGGCCGCGGATTTCCTGCTGCACCAGCTGGGTCAGGAAGGGATTCGCGGTGGGCGTGGTGAAGTCGTCGTCGCGCTCGCGCGGATAGACCTTGATGCCTTCGTTCTGCACCAGGTCCAGCAGCAGGAAGCGGCGCCGCGCGGGGTCGGAATAGAGCAGGGCCGCGCGCGTCAGCTTGACCACGCTGACCACCTGCATCGCGATCTGCTGCGCGCGCGGGGCGCGTTCGAACAGCCGGTAGCTCTGGAACCAGATGCCCAGCGAAATGGCCAGCAACAGCGCGATCAGCATGAAGGTCCGCCAGAACAGCGAACCGAAGAAACGCGTGGCCGTGCGGCGGATCACAGTCGCCACGATAACGGCCGGGACTTATTTCACGCCATCGGGAATGAAGACGTAGCCCAGCCCCCAGACGGTCTGGATGAAACGCGGATTGCCGGGATCGGGTTCGATCAGCTTGCGCAGGCGCGAGATCTGCACGTCAAGGCTGCGGTCGAACACTTCGTATTCGCGGCCGCGCGCCATTTCCATCAGCTTCTCGCGCGACAGCGGCTGGCGCGGATGGCGGGCGAACACCTTGAGCACCGAGAACTCGCCGGTGGTCAGCGTGATTTCCTCGTCGTTCTTGGTCAGCGTGCGGGTGGCCAGGTTCAGCACGAAGTCGCCGAAGGCGAAGGTCTCCGGCGTTTCCGACGGGGCGCCGGGCACTTCGGCCGGGCCCTTGCGGCGCAGCACCGCGTGGATGCGCGCGATCAGTTCGCGCGGATTGAACGGCTTGGGCAGATAGTCGTCGGCGCCCATTTCCAGGCCGACGATGCGGTCCACGTCCTCGCCCTTGGCCGTCAGCATGATGATCGGCGTCTGGTCGTTGGCGCCGCGCAGACGGCGGCAGATCGACAGGCCGTCTTCGCCCGGCATCATCAGATCCAGCACGAGCAGGTCGAAACGCTCGCGCAGCCAGAGCTTGTTCATGGCGGTGGCGTTTTCCGCGACCAGCACGGTAAAGCCTTGCTCGCCGAGATAGCGGCGCAGCAGATCGCGGAGACGGGGGTCGTCGTCCACGACGAGAATCTTGTGGCTGGTATTTTCCATGGCGCTAATCTTAGCGAGTCTCGCTAGGGGTCAAAATGGCTTAACAAAAGGTTACATACTTTACCTTGCGGCTCGCCAAGTGCACAGCGGGCAGCGTTTACACTGCGCGCTGCCCGCAAAGGGCAAATCGGTCAGCCTCGATCCGGGAGCCTTGGCGTCGTCCAGCGGTAGCCCGAGCGGGCAAGCCCCAGACCGCCATTATCAATGAAAGCGAAATCCACCCGGTCCGAACCGCGCCGCGCCTCCGGCGCCCGACGCCGTGTCGCCGGAGCCCTGCTTGCGCTGCTGCTGCCGTCGATGCTGCTGCATGCCGCGAGCGCGTCCGCGCAGTCGCCGGGACTCGGCGCGCTGCTGCAGGGACACGGGCGCCATCCGGGCCGGGGCGGGGAGGGCTATGCGGGCAATCCGGGTCATGCGCGGCACGAGCGCGAGCGCCCGTCGCCGCGCGAAAGCCGTGGCCGCACCAACCGCCAGCGCGCCGAGCGCGACGCCGCCGAGCGGCAGGGGCGGGGCGGCAAGCTGTCCGCCGACGAGCGGCGCAAGCTGCGGCAGAGCCTGTACGACATCGGCAGGG
>NZ_AMPR02000464.1:0-16359 GCF_000307735.3 Cupriavidus sp. HPC(L)
GGTCGCAGGCCGGCGCACTGCTCGACGTCGACGCGCTGCCGCGCTCGGAGGTATTGGCCGGCCAGCCGCGCGACTGCCAGCTCGAATGCGTGCTGGCCGGCGGCGACGACTACGAGCTGTGCTTCACCGCCCCGGCCGGCGCGCGCGAGGCGCTGGCGGCCCTGGCCGAGCGGCTGGCGCTGCCGCTGACCCGGGTCGGCACGATCACGGCCGAGCCGGGGCTGCGCCTGGTCGATGCCGGTGGCGAACCCGTCTCCTTCCAGGCCAGAAGCTTCGATCATTTCGCCAACCCCTGACAGCGGGACGGCGGCATGTCATGATGCCGCCATGCGGCGGAGCGCCGCGCCCGGCGGCAGCCTGCCGCGCTTGCCGCGCGGATAGGCCGACGAGCCCCGGCCCGCCTCCGACCGCGATAACAAACGAGCCAGATACCTTGATGTCCGCCTACCCTCCCGGTTCGGCGTCGACCGATCCCGCGATGACGCTGGAGGCCGGTCAGACCGCCAAGATCCTGCGCCCGACGGCGCGCTTCATGCTGTCCCATCCCGCGCATTTCATCGCGCTGGGCTTCGGTTCCGGCCTGTCGCCGGTGATGCCCGGCACGGTCGGCACCCTGTACGGGTGGCTGTCCTTCGTCGTCATTTCGCTGTGGGTGCAGCCGTCCGCCTGGTTGTGGATCATCGGCGGCGGCTTCCTGCTGGGCCTGTGGGCCTGCGCACGGACCGCGCGCGCGATGGGCGTGCACGATCACGGCAGCATGGTGTGGGACGAGATCGTGGCGTTCTGGCTGGTGCTGGCCTTCGTGATGCCGACCGGTTTCTGGGGCCAGTTCGCCGCCTTCCTGTGGTTCCGGCTGTTCGACATGGCCAAACCCGCGCCGATCGCCTATTACGACCGCACGCTGAAGGGCCCGGGACTGCGCGGCGGCTTCGGCGTGATGTTCGACGATCTGGTCGCGGCGTTCTACACGCTGCTGGTGTTCGCGCTGTGGCGCTCGTTCTGAGCGCATCCGCGCCGCCGCATCCGCACCGCATCGATTCCCCGCCAGCACGAGAGCCGTCATCATGTCCATCAGCCGCTTGCTCGACCAGCTTGCCGTCCAGGCCGGCATTGCCCTCAAGGAAAAATCGCTGATGGTCGCCACCGCCGAGTCCTGTACCGGCGGCCTGGTGGCGGCCGCGATCACCGACGTCGCGGGTTCGTCCGGCTGGTTCGAACGCGGCTTCGTGACCTACTCGAACGAGGCCAAGAGCACCATGCTCGGCGTGCCGGCCAAGCTGATCCGCGATTACGGCGCGGTCAGCGAGGAAGTCGCCCACGCGATGGCCGAGGGCGCGCTGCTCAACAGCCGCGCCCAGGTGGCGCTGTCGATCACCGGCGTCGCCGGTCCGACCGGCGGCACCCCGGAGAAGCCGGTCGGCATGGTCTGCTTCGGCTGGAGCAACCGCATCGTGACCCGGGTCGAGACCCAGCGCTTCAAGGGCGACCGCCAGCAGATCCGCCGCCAGGCCGCCGAGCATGCGATGCGCGGCCTGCTCGATCTGGTCCGCAACGAGGCCTGAGCGCCTTGGCGCCAGGCCGTCCGTTCAGCCCTGGCGGAAGCGGTTGATCGTATCGCGCGTCTGCAGCGCGGCGCGGCGGGCCGCGGCGGCGAAGTCCTTCTCGCGGCTGGCGTACAGGATCGCCCGCGACGAATTGATCATCATGCCGGTGCCGTCGGCGCTGCGGCCGGCCTTGACGGTGGCCTCGATGTCGCCACCCTGGGCGCCGATGCCCGGAATCAGCAGCGGCATGTCGCCGACCAGCTCGCGCACCTTGGCGATCTCGTTGGGGAACGTCGCGCCGACCACCAGCCCCATCTGCCCGGTGGTATTCCACCGCGCCGCGGCCTGCTCGGCGATCAGCTGGTAGATCGGCTTGCCCTCGACCTGCAGGAACTGCACGTCGGAGCCGCCAGGATTCGACGTCCGGCACAGCACGATGACGCCGCGCTCCGGATAGGCCAGATACGGCTCGACCGAATCGAATCCCATGTACGGACTGACCGTGACCGCATCGGCCTGGTAGCGCTCGAACGCCTCGATCGCGTAGTGCTGCGCGGTCGAGCCGATGTCGCCGCGCTTGGCGTCGAGGATCACCGGGATGCCGGGGTGCGCGTCGTGGATATAGTGGATCAGCTGCTCGAGCTGGTCCTCGGCGCGCTGCGAGGCAAAGTAGGCGATCTGCGGCTTGAAGGCGCAGACCAGGTCGGCGGTGGCGTCGACGATCTCGCGGCAGAAGGAAAAGATCGCGCCGCCGGCGCCGGTCAGCGACAGCGGCAGCTTGCCCGGGTCCGGATCGAGCCCGACGCACAGCAGCGAATCGTTGCGCCGCCAGGCCTGGGTCAGCTGCTCGGTGAACGGGACGGGAGGAACGGAAGGACGGGTCATGGATCGCTCGAATGCGTGGCGTCGGGGCCCGGGATGGGCCGCGGCGGACCGTTGGCCATCGTGCCGGCACGCGCAGGCAATCGCGGTGGCCGTCGACGGGCGGGTCGTTGCCGGCAATTTTACCCGTTGCATGCTATCTTCCTTGCGCTTTTCCGACAGACGAAACCAATAGAAAGAGCGGTAGCGCACCCGTAGCCGCCTGCCCTCCATGACTCTCGATCGCCGCAACATTGCCCTGCTCGTCGCCCTGACGCTCGCCTGGGGCGTCAACTGGCCCGTGATGAAGATCGGCGTGGCCCATTTCCCGCCGCTCGGTTTCCGCCTGCTGTGCATGGCCGGCGGCCTGGTCGCGCTGGGGCTGGCGCTGCGTGCCAAGGGCATCCCGCTGACGGTGCCGCGCGAGGCCTGGGGCACGGTCTTCAAGCTGGCGCTGCCCAATATGGTGATCTGGCACCTGCTGGCGATCGGCGCGGTCAAGATGCTGTCGTCCGGCCGCGCCGCGATCCTGGGCTACACGATGCCGATCTGGGCGGTGGTCTGGGGGCTGCTGCTGTTTCGCGAGCGGATTTCCGGCTGGGCCTGGGTCGGCATCGGCTGCGCGCTGGCCGGCACGCTGCTGCTGATGTCGAGCGAGTTCGGCGCGCTGACCGGCAGCCCGACCGGCACCGTGATGATGCTGGCGGCCGCCGCCGGCTGGGGCTACGGTACCCAGCTGATGAAGCGCACCCCCGTCGATATCCCGCTCGGCACGCTGACCTTCTGGATGCTGGCCGTCGCGCTGCCCTTCCTGCTGGTCGGCACGATGCTGTTCGAGGACGGCTGGCGCATGCCGGACGCGATCGAATGGGCGGCGATCCTGTACAACGCGGTGGTCGTGTTCGCCTTCTGCCATCTGGTCTGGTTCGCGCTGGCCCGTTCGCTGCCGCCGGTGGTGTCGAGCCTGTCGATCATGTTCATCCCGGTGGTCGGCGTGTTCTCGGGCATGTGGCTGCTGGGGGAGCAGCCGCACTGGCAGGACTACGCCGCCATCGTGCTGATGTTCGCCGCGCTGGCCTCGGTGCTGCTGGTGCCGTTGCTGCTGCCGCGGCTGCGCCGGCGCGCCTGAGGCAAGGCCCGCCTGATCCCGGGACGCGGTGACGCTTCATCCAGATTTCACTTAACAAACGCGGTCGCGTTGGGCTACACTCGCGGCCATCCATAATCCCGGAGAAATTACGTGGGCAGTAGCATCGGGTGTTCGAGTTGCCGCGGCAAAGCCGCGACCTCTACGAATGCCATGTCACTGCGGGCTGCGTAACGACGAACCCGTCCGGACCATGCTGGTCGGACGCTCGCCGAACCCGCCCGCAGCACACTGCGGGCGAGTGTTTTTTCCGTACTGCCACCGGCGGCCATCGTTTCAACAGGCCCGCCGCGTTGTTGCGGACTTCCCTCACCCGGCTTGCCAGCCATCAACGGCAAACGCCATCGCCTTGCGCGGCCCGTCCGCGCAGCGCGATCACGCTTGCCTTCGAGCCCGCCATTCGCCGCCGCGAAGGGTGCGGCCCGGCCGTGCCGCAAGCCTGCCTGCCGCTTTTCTTCATCGCACGGCATAAGGAATACCGGGGATGATCAATCTGTTCGTCCTGCAGAAAGGCCGGCTCGCCCAGGAGCAGGTCGACGACCGCAACGAGTTGCTGCAGCACAAGCCCATCTGGATCGATGTCGTCAGCCCCGACGACGAGGAACTGGACTGGATCAAGGAAGCCTACGGCGTGGCCCTGCCCGAGCTCGAGGACCTCGGCGACCTCGAAGCCTCGGCGCGTTATTTCGAGGGCGAGGATGAAAACATCCATATCCGCACCGACTTCCTGCTGGACGAGGACGAGGTCTCGCGCAACGTGCGCGTGGCCTTCGTGCTGACGCGCGACGTGCTGTTCTCCATCCACGACGAGGACCTGCCGGTGTTCCGGCTGGTGCGGCTGCGCGCGCGCATGCGCCCGGGCTCGGTGCGCAACGCCAAGGACGTGCTGATGGATCTGTACGCGACCGACGCCGAATACTCGGCGGACTCGATCGAGGAGATCTACGAACGGCTGGAGGACGCCAGCAAGCGCGTGCTGGCCGAGAACGTGACCGATGCCGCCGCGGCCGACGTGCTCGAGACCATCGCCCGCGAGGAAGACCGCAACGGCCGCATCCGCCGCAACGTGATGGACACCCGGCGCGCGCTGTCCTTCCTGATGCGCAGCCAGCTGCTGTCCGCCGAGCAGCAGGACGAGGCGCGCCAGATCCTGCGCGACATCGACTCGATCGAGAACCACACCGCGTTCCTGTTCGACAAGATCAACTTCCTGATGGACGCGACGGTCGGTTTCATCAACATCAACCAGAACAAGATCATCAAGCTGTTCTCGGTGGTGTCGGTGGCGCTGATGCCGCCGACCCTGATCGCCAGCGTCTACGGCATGAACTTCAAGGTGATGCCCGAGCTCGACTGGGCCGCCGGCTATCCGTGGGCGATCGCGCTGATGGCGGTATCGGCGGCGATTCCGCTGATCTACTTCCGCCGCAAGGGCTGGCTCAGCTGACGCGGCTCAGCTGACGCGAGCGGGGCGCCACGGGCCGGACCGCATCAGTCCGGCAGCGTGGCCGACCCCATCCGGCGCGCGATGATGCCGGCCTTGGCGCGGAAGTTGACGCGCACATGCGCGCAGTACTGCTTCTTGTCGAAGCATTTTGGCGCCGGCAGCGCCGCCGCCAGCCGCGCCGCCTGGCCCACGCTCAGGCGAGCGGCGCTGGTCTTGAAGTAGTGGCGCGCGGCCGCCTCGGCGCCGAACACGCCCTCGCCCCACTCGACCGAGTTCAGATAGATCTCGTAGATGCGCTGCTTGTCGAGCCAGAACTCCAGCATCCAGGTGATCAAGAGCTCCTGCGCCTTGCGCAGGTAATGCTGCTCCGGCGACAGGAACAGGTTCTTGGCCAGCTGCTGCGTGATGGTCGACCCGCCTCGCACGATATGGCCGCGCTTCTTGTTGCGCTCCCAGGCCTCGAGCATCGCGTCGAAGTCGTAGCCCGGGTGATTGACGAAGTCGGCGTCCTCGCTGGCGATCACGGCCCGCTTCAGATTGCGCGAGATGTCGGCATACGGCACCCACTGCCGCTCGATGCCGCAGCTCCAGACGTTCCAGCCGCACAGGCGCCAACGCTCGGCGCGCATGAACGAGGTGGGACCGGGATCGACGACCTGCCACGCCGCGATCTGCAGGAAGAAGTAGACCTGCATCGCGACCACGCCGGCCAGCACGCTGCCCGCCAGCCAGGCGAGCCAGCGCAGCGGGGAGGAAGCGCCCGCGCGCGCGGACGCGGCGGCGGCACGGGAACGGATGGCGCGTTTGCGTTGGGCCAAGGCGGAACTCGCGTCGGTCGGTCGGCGAAAGTGGGCGGAATCGGGCGAAATCGGGCGAAAAAGCCGAACAAGCAAAAGACGAAATGACGGCAGGCGAAAGGCGCGGCAATCAGCGTCCGGCCTGCGCTTCCTGCTGCAGCAGCGCCCGCAGTTCGTCGAGCACCGGCGCGGTGTCCGGATGCACGCCGCGCCAGAGATAGAAGGCCTGCGCCGCCTGCTCGACCAGCATGCCGAGACCGTCGGCGGTACGCGCGCCCTGCGCGGCCGCATAGCGCAGGAACACGGTCGGCTCGGCGCCGTACATCATGTCGTAGGCGAGCACGCCGTCGCCGAGCAGCGCCTCGGGTACCGGCGGCACCTCGCCCTGCAGGCTGCCGGCGGTCGCGTTGATCACCACCTCGCAGCCGTCCTCCTCCGACAGCCCGGCCAGCGCATCGAAGCCACCGCCCCACAGTTCGACGCCGGCCTCGCCGGCCGCCTCGGCAAAGTTCTCCAGCATCTCGCTGGCGCGGTCGGCCGTGCGGTTGGCCACCACGATGCGGTCGGGCCGGCAATCGATCAGCGGCAGCATCGCGCCCATCGCCGCGCCGCCGGCGCCCAGCAGCAGGATGCGGCGGCCTTCGAGCTCGACGCCGAGGCGATCGACGATATCGCGCACCAGGCCGACGCCGTCGGTGTTGTCCCCGTGCAGCAGGCCGTCCTCCATCCACAGCGTGTTGACCGCGCCGGCGGCCTCGGCGCCGGGCGTCAGCCGGTCGGCCAGTTCGAAGGCCTGCACCTTGAACGGCGTCGTCACGTTCAGGCCATGGCCGCCCTCGGCGAAGAACTGGCGCACGGTGCCGGCAAACCCGTCCAGCGGCGCCAGCAGCCGTTCATAGCTGAGCGCCTGCGCGGTCTGGCGCGCGAAGGCGGCGTGGATCTGTGGCGAGCGGCTGTGCGCGATCGGGTTGCCGACCACGGCATAGCGGTCCACGGCGAGGTCTGCGTTGGGCATCTGGGTAGGCGTAGTCATTTCAATCTGCTGACAAGGCGCGATCGGGCTTGCGGTCCGCGATCCGAGTCATTTAGCGGCCATTTAGCGGGATTGCAGCCGGGTTTCCAGCCCGCTGCGCGAGAACTTGAACGTCGAAATCACTTCGAGAATATCGTAGCGGGCCCGCATCTCCGGCGAGAACTCGCCGAACGGCGCCGCTGCGCGCACGATCGCGATGGCCTGGCGGTCCAGCGCCGCGTTGCCCGAGCTCTTGACCAGCTCGACGCCGTCGACGCGATAGCCGCCGCGCTCGTAGCCGAGCCGGCCATGGCGGTCGACGTTGATCGCCACGATCAGCTCGCCATACAGCGGCTGGCCGCCACGGCGCGGAAAGTCGGCGGTGCCGCGCGCCTCGATCGTCTTGCGCAGGCGGTCGTAGTAGCGGGCGTAGACGACCTGCTGCGCGCTGGTCGCGGTGATCTGGTGACGCTTGGGCCGGCGCGCGTAGTGTTCCAGATTGCGGCCGATTTCGGCCTCCAGCCGCGCCATCTCGTCGAGCGAATCGTGCTCGTCCTGCCCGCGCGCCGGCGTATCGAGACGGCGCTCGCCCGGACGCAGCGGCTGGCTGTGGACCGGCGGCGCGCTCTCGCGCAGCTGCGTCATCAGCCGCTGCTGGCGCGCTTCGAGCAGATCGACGCGGCGCTGCACCTGGCGCACCAGATCGCCCTCACGCGGCACCGGCTGCGACGGCAGCGGGGTCGTGGCGCGCTGTTGCTGATGGTCGCCGCCGCCGTCGAGATCGGCCTGGGCCAGCGCGGCCGGCTTGAGCGGCTGCTGGCCCGACTTGGCATTGACCAGCACCACGTCGAGCGCGGTATCGCTGCGCTTGATCTCGAAGGCCTCCGGCGCGCCGAATCGCACCGCCAGCAGCAGCGCATGGACGGCCAGCGAGATCGCGACGGCCCTGGCCATCGTGCTGCTGCCTTGCCACCACTGGCGGAAAGCGTGACGGAGGTTCACGGCGGGCCGGGATCAGGAGGCAGCGGGGCCGCTGTTGCCGGCGCTCTTGGCAGCGCCGTCGCGTCCATCGGCGCTGTCGTCGGCGCTGTCGTCGTGGATGGCTTCGGCCGGCGGTTCGGCACCGGCACCGTCCACCGTCTCCGGCACCGTCTCGGCGCCCTGCTCGGCGGCCTCCTGCGCGATCTGCTCGGCCGCGACCTCGGCGGCGGCTTCGGCGGAGACCTCGGCCGATTCCTCGTCGCCTTCGAGTTCTTCGGCGGGCAGCTCGCCCTCGCCGGCAAACACTTCCAGCACCCGGCAGCTGACTTCCAGCGTCAGCTCGTCGGTGCCGGCGATCTCGAGCAGCACCTGCGTGCCGCGCGCGGCCTGCGCGAGTTCGGGCACGCGCGTGACCAGCGGGATCTCGGCAAAGCGCACCGCGCCGTCCTTCAGCACGGTCGCCATCATGCGCTCACGCTTCTCCTGCGCGAGCCAGCGCAGGCACCAGTAACGCTCCATCGTCGACTGGTGCTCGGCATAGGCGGCATAGGTGCCTTCGAAATCGGCGACCGCGGCCAGCAGGTCAGCGTCCTTGGGCTTGAACGGCGCCACCAGCTTGGCGGTGATCCCGTGCTGGGCCGCCGCGATGATCTGCCATTGATTGACCAGATCGACATAGCGGCGCAGCGGCGACGTGCTCCACGCATACTGCGCGACGCCCAGGCCTTCATGCGGTGCCGGATAGGTCTGCATGCGGGTCCGGTGCATGCCCCAGGCCTTCTGCGTGCGGTAGATGCCCGGCACGCCGTGGTCGGCCAGCAGCTTGCCCCAGGTGCTGTTGGCCAGGATCATCAGCTCGGCGACGATCTTGTCCAGCGGCGAGCCGCGCTTGCGCTGCTCGATGCGCACGCGCTGGCTGCCGTCGTCCTGCTCGTCCAGATAGAAGCTGTAGTCGGCGCGGCTGTGCGATTCGGGCCGCAGGCCGCTGGCGACGCGCGCGCGCTGGCGCTCGTCGTAGAGGAAATTGGCAAAGCCCCACAGCGCGGTCAGCGCGTCGCGGAACGGATAGTCGCCGCTGCCTTCGGTCAGCGCGGCCTCGGTCACCACCTCGTCGAGCAGGTTGTGGCGCAGATTGGCGGCGATCTGGACCATCTCGGCGCGCGTCTCGCTGGCAAGGATCTGCTGCGCCGCCGGGTCGTAGATCACGTACAGCGACAGCGCCGGGCACTGCCGCCCTTCCTGCAACGTGTAGCGCTCGACCACCGCATCGGGCAGCATCGTGATCTTGTCGCCGGGGAAGTAGACCGTCGACAGCCGCTGCCGCGCGATCGCATCGAGCGGATCGCCGCGGCGGATGCCCAGCCCAGGCGCCGCGATATGGATGCCGATGCGCAGGCGCCCCTCGTCCAGCGGCATCACCGACAGCGCGTCGTCGATCTCGGTGGTGGTGACGTCGTCGATCGAGAACGCCTGGACCGGCGCCAGCGGCAGGTCGCCGGCAGGCTCGGGCACCGTGACCTCCGGGAAGCCGGTGCCCTTGGGGAAGCATTCCGACAGGAAGCGGGCCTCGTGCAGCGCGCGCGCGTTCGGCACGCCGCCGACCTCGATCATCAGCCGCATCGGCGACTTGCCAAGCGCGGTGCAGGCGGCATCGAGCGCCTTGTATTCGAGGCTGTTCTTGTCGGGCTTGAACAGCAGCGTCAGCACCTTGCCGCGGAACGCCTCGGGCAGCGTGCCCGCCTTCAGCTGCTGTTCGTATTCGGCCTGCACCAGCGCCTGTTGGCGCTTGCGCTCGAGCCCGGCCAGCGCCGCCTTCAGCTGGTCCTCGGGCGCGCGCTGGTAGCGGCCCCGGCCCTTTCGGCGGAAGTAGACCGGATTGCCGTGCAGCGCCATCGCCAGCGCCGCCTGTTGCGCGGGGCTGGCCGTCGCGCCGTAGTACTCGGCGGCCAGCTCGGTGAAGCCGAACTCCTGCTCGGGGGCGCATTCCCACAGGAAATCGAGGTCGATGTCGCCGGTCAGCGCCGCTGTCTGCGACAGCAGCTCGGCCGCGCTCGGCTGCGCAAACTGCAGCAGCACGTCGCGCGACTTGACCTTGGTGCGCTTGCCCGCGGGCAATTCGACCTGATAGGCCTCGCCTTGCTGGTTCAGCACGGTACCGGCGCGGATCTCGCCGCCTTCCTCGAACAACAACTGCATGGGATCGGGTCTTTCAGATATGCCGGAAACCGGGCGTCGGCGAGGCGCGCTGCCCGCCTCGGAAATGGATAAGCGTCACCGCCCGGCACGTGCCGGGCGGGGGGGTCGTCGGCCGCGCACGCGGCGGCGGCCGGTCGTCAATGATACCGTACCGGGCTCGCGCGGCCGCCTGCCCGGGCACGCAATAAAACGTGTCGGCGGCGCCGGGCGAGCGACGCAGAATCGCGCCCTCAGATCGACATGCCGCCGCTGGCCTCGATCGCGGTGCCGTTGATATAGCTGGCGTCGTCGCTGGCAAGGAAGGCGTAGATGCCGGCGATCTCGTCGGGCTCGGCCAGCCGGCCCAGCCAGCAGGCCTGCTTCATGCCGTCGAGCACCTTGTCGGGTACCGTCTGCAGGATCTCGGTGGCGACGAAGCCCGGACAGACCGCATTGACGCGCACGCCCTTGGGCCCGAGCTCGCGCGCCCAGGTCTTGGTGAAGCCGACCACGCCGAACTTGCTGGCCGCGTAATTGGTCTGGCCGAAATTGCCGTACAGGCCGACCACGCTGGAGGCGTTCAGGATCACGCCGCGGCCCTGCTCGATCATCGGACCGGCGACGGCCTGCGCGCAATGGAACACGCCCTTCAGGTTGACGTCGATCACCGCGTCGAACTGGGCCTCGGTCATCTTGACCAGCCGCGCGTCCTTGGTGATGCCGGCATTGTTGACCAGGATGTCGATCCGCCCGTGCTCGGCCAGCGTCGCCGCGACCATCGCGTCGACCTGCTCACGCTGCGTCACGTCGACCTGGTGCGCGCGGACGGCGGCGCCGTTCGGGCCAACGTCGGCCAGTTGCGCGGCGGCCTCCCGCACGCGCTCGGCGTTGACGTCGCACAGGATCACGATGGCGCCCTCGGCGGCGAAGCGCCGCGCGGTCGCAAAGCCGATGCCGGCGGCGGCGCCGGTGACGATGGCAATCCGTCCCTGAAGTTTCATCGTAGTGTTCTCGTGGTAGTGGGGTTGGCTGTCGTTATCGTTTTTGTCGCGGCGCGCCGCCGCGTCTACCGCGGCGGACGCATCGGCACCGGCATGCCGGTCGCGGTGCGCGGCGCGGGCCGCGTGGCGAGGTCGGGCAGGAACACCTCGGTCACCAGCATCACGCCGGCGCCACGCCGGAACACCGAGCGCCGCGCCGGCAACATCATCGCCGCCAGCTCGTCGCCGAATTCGGGCAGCGCGCGGCGCAGCCGCTGCGCCAGCGGATGATGCGGCAGCAACCGGGCGAATTCAAAAGGATCACGGCGCACGCGCGGATCGACGAACAGCGCGCCGCCCAGCGGCCGGTCGCCCAGTCCGCCAAGAAACGGCCAGTCGCGGCGCGCATGGCGCGGGTGCACGATGGTGTGGCCGAACACGGCCGGGGTGTTGTCGCAGACCAGCAGCACATCGCGGGCGATCACCGGCAGGGGCGCGCCCAGGCCCAAGGTGTGCCATTCGTCGGCGAGCGGACGCTCCATCCGCTGCGACAGCTTGCTGACCCGAAAGCGCGACGAGGCGGTGATCAGCCGCGCGGTCAGCGAACCTTCGCCGGTGATCCAGCGGCGCAGGTTGGCGCCCAGCGCCGCATCGAACGGCAGATGCCCGCTCCAGGCACAGCGGCGCACGCGCGCCGCGCAAACGTCAGGCATCGGCGCCGTCCTTGCCGCCTGGCCTTTTTCCGTTCTCCTTGCCACCGTCCGCGGTGTTGCCGTAGCCGCAGAAGTCCAGCACCTCGTCGACATAGTCGGCGAACTCGCTGATGCCGTGGTCGCTGCCTTCGATCACGCGGATGCGCGCGCCCGGGCAGGATGCCACCATCTCGCGGTAATCCAGCACCTCGTCGCCGGTCGCGGCGATCAAATAGAAACGTTCCGGATGGCGCAGCGTGTCGACGCGCAGGTCCAGCAGTTCCTGCAGATGACGGCGTTCGACCTTGACCGAACCGCCGCCATGCCACAGCGGCTGCTCGCCGAGGTGGCGCTCGAGATCGGTCCACGGATGCACGGCGGGGTTCAGCAGCACCGTGGGGCAGCCGTGCCGCTCGCCGAGCCAACGCGCGTAGTAGCCGCCGAGCGAGGAGCCGACGACGGCGAGCGGCCGATCGCTGGATTGGCGG
The DNA here is from genome assembly GCF_000307735.3 of Cupriavidus sp. HPC(L). NCBI lineage: Bacteria > Pseudomonadati > Pseudomonadota > Betaproteobacteria > Burkholderiales > Burkholderiaceae > Cupriavidus > Cupriavidus sp. HPC(L). Next base: position 12,125 of record NZ_AMPR02000464.1, read on the forward strand.
GCCGCGGCGATCGCGGCCTCGGCCTGCTCGATTGCCCGAGCCGGCGACACGTCCAGCATCGGGCAGGCGTAGTAGCGGCCAAGGCCGCGCTCGCGCAGGCGCTGCTGCACCAGTTGCGCCTTGAACGAGCGCGGTGACGAACGGAATCCGTGCAGATACAACAGCATCGGCGCCGCTCCGCTCAGCCCCTGGCCGGCGCCGCCAGCGCGTCCAGCAGCTTCTGATGGACGCCGCCGAAGCCGCCGTTGCTCATCACCAGCACATGGTCGCCCGGCCGCGCGGCGGCGCGCACCGCCGCGACCAGCGCGTCCAGGTCGTCGAAGGCCGCGGCGCGCTCGCCCAGCGGCGCCAGCGACTCGGCCAGGTCCCATCCCAGCGCGTCCTTGCCGCTGGGCGCGCCATAGCCGAACACCAGGTCGGCCAGCTCCAGGCTGGCGGGCAGCTGCGCCTTCATCACGCCGAGCTTCATGGTATTGGAGCGCGGCTCCAGCACCGCGAGGATGCGCGACGCGCCGACGCGCCGGCGCAGGCCGTCGAGCGTGGTCTGGATCGCGGTCGGATGGTGGGCAAAGTCGTCGTAGACGGTGACGCCGCCGGCCATGCCACGCACTTCCATGCGGCGCTTGACGTTGGCGAAGCGGCTCAGCGCATCGATCGCCTGCGCGGGCGGCACGCCGACATGGCGGGCGGCCGCGATCGCCGCCAGCGCGTTCATGCGGTTGTGCACGCCCTGCAGCGTCCATTGCACGCGGCCGACCACGGTCTCGCCGTGCCAGACGTCGAAGGCATCCAGCCCCGGGTTCGCCGCGGCAGCCTCGGCGGCATCGCTGGCGCGCCAGTCGCCGGTACCGAACTGCTCGACCTCGCTCCAGCAGCCGCGCTCGAGCACACGCGCCAGGCTCTCTTCCTGGCCATTGACCAGCAGCCGCCCCTGGCGCGGCACCGTGCGCACCAGATGATGGAACTGGGTCTCGATCGCGGCAAGATCGGGGAAGATGTCGGCGTGATCGAACTCCAGATTGTTCAGGATCGCGGTGCGAGGCCGGTAGTGGACGAACTTGCTGCGCTTGTCGAAGAAGGCCGTGTCGTACTCGTCGGCCTCGATCACGAAGAAGTCCGACGGCGTGACGCGCGCCGACACGCCGAAGTTCTGCGGCACGCCGCCGACCAGGAAGCCGGGCTCGTAGCCGGCGTCCTGCAGGATCCACGCCAGCATCGAGGTCGTCGTGGTCTTGCCATGCGTGCCGGCCACGGCCAGCACCCACTTGCCGCGCAGCACGTGTTCGCCGAGCCATTGCGGGCCGGACACATAGGGCAGGTTGCGGTCCAGGATCGCTTCCATCAGCGGATTGCCGCGCGAGACCACGTTGCCGATCACGAACAGATCCGGCTCCAGCGACAGCTGGGCCGGATCGAAGCCCTCGATCAATTCGATCCCCTGGGCCTCGAGCTGCGTGCTCATCGGCGGATAGACATTGGCGTCGCAGCCGGTGACGCGGTGACCGGCCTGCTTGGCCAGCACGGCAAGGCCGCCCATGAAGGTGCCGCAGATACCGAGGATATGAATATGCATGGGGATCGGTGAACAGCCGGATGGAAAGCGAGGGTTGATGGCGCGAGCCCGCGGCGAAGGCCCTTGCGGGCTCGACGGCGGCTTGACGATGGCTTGACGGTGGCGCGTCGGCGGGCAGCGATGTCCGGCCTCGATGGCGCAGTGGACAGGGTCATCGGCGCGACCGCACCGTGCCGCAGTGCCGCATTGTACCGTGCGAGCCGGGCCTCGGCGGCAGCGGGTATCATCGTGGGATGTCACGACGTACCTCCATCGATCCGGCGCGCCTGCGCAACGAGATCGCCCAAGCTGCCGCCCGGATGATCGCCGAGGATGGCGCCGACTACGCCACCGCCAAGCGCAAGGCCGCCCGCCAGCTGCTCGGCGACGTGCGCATCGCCGGCGACTGGCTGCCCGACAACGAGATGGTCGAGGACGAGGTCCGCGCCTATCAGGCGCTGTTCCATGCCGACAGCCAGCCGCGCATCGTCGCGCTGCTGCGCCGCGTGGCGCTGCTGGCGATGCAGGATCTGGCCGGTTTCCGCCCCTATCTGGCGGGCGCCGTGCTCAACGGCACCGCCACCGAGCACTCCGACATCCACCTTCAATGCTTCTGCGACAGCCCCAAGGACGTCGCGCTGCATCTGCTCAATGCCGGCGTCGACTTCGAGACCAGCGAGACGCGGCACTTCGCCAACAAGGGCGAGGTCGAGACGCTGAGCTTCCTGTGGCGCGGCCAATGGCCGGCGCAGCGCGAGGCGCGCCTGCTGGCCGGCGAGGTGCGCGCCGAACTTGGCGCACCGGTCGGCATTCATATTGCGCTGTACGACGCCAATGACGAACGCGGCGCGCGCGGCGAGGCCGGGGGCCGGCCGCTGCGGATCGACGAGGACGCCTTGCGCACGTTGATCGCGGCGGATGAGGCAGCCGCGGACGACAGGACTGCCGACGGCGACACCATCTAAATAGAAATGGCGCCGATAGCGCAGCAAACCGGCGCCAACATTCCTCTTCCCTGCTCGAGGCCTTCATGAAAGCCGATTCGTCGACCTCCACCACCCCGCCTTCCGCACCGCAACCGGCGCGGCGCGGCAGTCTGCTGTTCTGGCTGGCGATCGCCGTCGCCGCCGCGATCGCCGGCGCGGTCGTCGGTAGCCGTGTCTTCTCGCCGCAGCCGGCCAGCGACCAGGCCGTCGAGGCGCTGTACCGCATCGAGCTGCCGGACGCGGACGGCAAGCCGATCCGGATGGACGCGTTGCGGGGCAAGACCGTGGTCGTCAACTTCTGGGCGCCCTGGTGCGGCCCCTGCGTCGAAGAAATGCCGGACCTGACCGCGCTGCACAAGGAATACCAGTCCCGCGGCGTCGAATTTGTCGGCATCGGCATCGATTCGGCCAGCAATATCCGCGAGTTCGTCCAGAAGGTGCCGGTCGCCTACCCGTTGGCCGTGGCGGGATTCGCCGGCACCGAACTGACTCGCAGCTTCGGCAACGCCGCCGGCGGCCTGCCCTACACGGTGGTGATCGACCCGGAAGGTGTGGTGCGGATGCGCAAGATGGGACGCGTGATGCCCGATGAGCTGCGCGCCGTGCTGCCCAAGGCATAATGAGCCCGGCCTGCCGACGTGTGCCGCCGGCGCGGTTTTGCCGGCTTCTGCAGCGAACCGGCCCGCAATTGTGGCGAAATGGTGCGGCGCGCGGCGATTAACGGGTCTGATGCACTCAGATGCGGTGCATCGTGCCCCTCCAAGGCGGGATTCGCGGATCCGCCTTGTACCGTGTGCTAGACAAATCCCTCTAAGCTACGGTAATCTCCGCGCAATTTCGTAGAACTGGTCGAGCTGCCGTGACCGATATCCGTCCAAGCCCTAGCGCCGCCCGCTACCGTCAGGTACTGGTCCTCCATGGACCGAACCTGAACTTGCTGGGCACGCGGGAGCCGCAGACGTATGGCACGACCACGCTGGCCGACATCGATGCCGCGCTCGGGCAGCGCGCTGCCGCCGCGGGCATCGGACTGGCGACGTTCCAGTCGAACCACGAAGGTGCGTTGATCGACCGTATCCATGCCGCGCGCGAGCAGGGTGTGGATTTCATCATCATCAATCCCGCCGCCTACACGCACACCAGCGTGGCGTTGCGCGACGCGCTGGCGGGCGTGTCGATACCGTTCGTCGAAGTGCACCTGTCGAACGTGCATCGCCGCGAGAGCTTCCGCCACCGGTCCTATTTTTCCGATCTGGCGGTCGGCGTGATCTGCGGGCTCGGTTGGCAGGGCTATCTGCTGGCGCTGGACTACGCCCTCGGGCAGGAACAGGCGCCGCCCGGGGCCTGAGCCCCGCGTCGAATCAGAAACAGACACAGTACCCATGGCGCGCGCCGGTGTGCGCGCCCTCGCCGGCTACCCCGCGTGCCCGGCGCGGCGGCGCGATTGCCGGCCGCAACGATTTTCTCCGGGCCCCCGCCATCGCGGCGGTGCCGGACAACCCGATTCAGGAGGATAGAAGATGGACCTGCGCAAGCTGAAGACGCTGATCGACCTGGTGGCCGAATCCGGCATCTCCGAGCTGGAGGTCACCGAGGGCGAAGGCAAGGTGCGCATCGTCAAGGCACCGCCCCAGGTGATGGCCCAGCCGATGCCGATGCAGGCCGCCCCGGCGATCGCCGCCGCGCCGGCACCGGCC
>NZ_AMPR02000463.1:0-16386 GCF_000307735.3 Cupriavidus sp. HPC(L)
AGCTGCGAAATGTTCGGTCAGGGCAAAGCGCTGTCCCGCGCCCAGCTGGCGCACGGTGCCCGCGCCATCGAAGCGAACAAAGCCGCTTTCCTCGGCCTGCATGCGCAGGTGCGCCGCACGATCTGCGGTCGCAGCATCGGGATAGCGATAAGGCCCATGCGCATCGAACGCTTCGAGCGTCGGCCACTCGCCGGGCACCGCCGCGGCATTGGCCTGCGCCGAGGCGGCGGTTAGCGTCTTGTAGTCCCACGACGAGACGGTGACCGCGTTGGGTCCGATGCTGTGCCGCGTGGACCAGACCGTCATCGTGTCCGTTTCCTCCGTCATGTCGGCCCGATGGAAGCGGATGCTCGCTTGGGGGCAGGGCGGGCGTTCGGCATCGTTGTCGAACACAACCAGCTCGTGGCGAGCCTGGCTGCCTTCCGGTTTGTCGTCTTCGCCCTGCAGGTGCTCGAAGCGGTAGGACAGGCCTTCCTCGGCCAGCAGCCGCTGCACGAAGTCGAAATCGCTCTCGCGGTACTGCGCGCAGATCGAGCGGCGGCGCAGCGGTTGCGAGACGGAGAACTGGGAGTTGGCGGCAGGGTAGTCTCGGAACACCTCCTCGACAATCTCCTGCACGGTCTTGTCCTGATAGACGTAGCAGTCGACACGGCCGCGCAGGCGCTCGAGCCACGGCGCGACGGTGAGTCGGTAGCGCGCCAGGCCGCCGTCGCCGCCCATCGCCGCGCAATCGACGACGAAGCCGTGCCAGGCGCGGTAGCGGCCGTCGGCCAGCATCAGCCGCAGCGTGATTTCCTGGCGCGCCAGTTCGACCGTATCGAGATGCGCGGACGGCGACAGGCAGTCGATCTCGATGGCGAAGGAGTTGGATACGGCTTCGATAGCGGAGAAGCGTTCGACGATGAGGCTGACGCCGGCTAGCGCCGTTTCCAACGCGATCAGTCGGCTGCTCTGGCGCAGCAGAGCAACGATGAGATGAACCGGAATAAAAGGGGCGGGCGTCATGATCCGTAATCCCATGCTTACCAAAGTCCCTTGCAGCGAACGTGTCGCGTTGAGGATGGTGGCATGGTGCTACGGACCCGCCTTAGAAAGCTTTACGGCTTGATACGACGTTCGTTGAAGCGCCGATACCTACAGTCTTGGGTCGGATTGATCAAGATCCTTCTGCCGGATCACCGCTCCATCGGTACTGGCTCTCACCGCCGGGCGAAGGCTGTCGAGGTGTCCTCATCCCCTTGTAGCCTTACGTTTGCTTTGGCCCAGGCAACCAGATCCGTCGGATAGTAGGGGAAAGAGTGTAGGGCGCTATCGCCCTCAATGCCCAGTAATAGGACGGCTGCTCCTGCCTCAAATGACCAGTACCCGAAGTAACCGGCCTGGCCTTTAGACTTGTGGGTGTTGTGCCACGGAGCGCCGGCAAGATCCCTGTACCAACGTCCAAGAAACCTGTGCAGGTCCTTTAGCGCCGCTTCATTATCATCCGTCGACATCGCGTCCGCCAAGGGCTCGAACGGATTCGGCGCCAGAAGGGTATCGCATGCGTACCTGTCCATGGGAGCGTACGCCAGGAACTCCTCGATGAGGAAATCCATGCCAGCGTTGGCCTTGTCTTGGCCGTCAAGCAAAGCTGCGATTCTTGGAAGCACATCTCGCCGGTCGAGCAGATAACACAGACCGATCAACGCAACGCATGGGCAATAGCCATCGAACGATCCGATATCCAACCCTATGGCGTTTGGATTTCGCTCATATTTGCGTAGTTGCTCAGTGGCCGCCTCATGCGCAGTGACGACGGCATCCAAGTCGGCGCGTAGCGAATGGATCGGTTCGCCTGCCGTGTACTTCAGTGACAGGTACTCATAGCGGATACGCGCAATGCACTGAAGTGAAAGAGTCCATCCCTCTGCCTCGGAGTCCGCTGCGCCCGAAGGCCCGCTTGCATGCATCGAGAGAACTTCGGGTATGTCGATCACCTCCTGCAGCCAGTGCTGCTCGCTGAGGAAGTCCTGCCGTCGTCGTTCAGAGAAAGAGAGGCTCATGTTGTTTCCACTCTATTGCCGTCGGCCCTTGCTTCCGATTCTGTGTCACGAGCGCCGGTTGGGCCCGGCAGAAAGGTATCCGTGTAGCAGAAAACTTGGCCACAGCGTCGGAGCTTAGTGGCCTACTGCGAAACGAAATACCAGTTCGTATCGACAGCTCTTGTTTCGAGGAAGATAATGGACCGGTCCTCCACATCACTGTCTTCCGGCATGGGGAACTCCGCCCAGATGTCGATGGGCTCACCCCAGTACACCTGATATGCCGGTTGCATAGGACGTCCATAGACGCAGAACGCGACGCTAAAGTCGTTTTCCCCATCCAACCATTGTTCCGGTACCCATACGCCGGTGCGCGGGCAGAGCGAGCCGGGCTTTGCGCGCCAGGTCATATCAACGGAACACTTTGGATATGCCGCGGGCCTCGTCAAGACTGCGTATTCCTCCGCATAACGGACGGCGTCAGCGCGATCGCCCACGTGGCTATCGTCGCGATCCAAATATACCCGTTCCCTGCCAATTGACGCACGGTTCAGCCAATCTGTCCCCTTCGTTTCATTGTTGCGCAGCGTTACGCTACCGGTTCCGCACGCATAGCTCAGCCGTTCAAACGCACGGTCCCAACGCTGACGCTGCTCATCGCCCATCCAGCCGAGGGGTTGCTCTACGAGGCCGCGATAGTCGCTTGCAGGGGCCCTGAGAGCATCGATCATCGGGATGTAGTCGCTCCCAGTTTTGATGAATCGGATGCAGCGCCGAATGTTCTCGGCGTGTTCCAGGTAGCGTGAGACCCAGTAGTCGAGGCGCGCAGCGCCGTGCAATCCCCGGCCGGTGATGAGAGTGTTGAAGAGTTCGGCGAAGTTTTCACACAGACGGACGCACAGATCGTAATAGGCAAGGGAGGTGGTCTGGTATAGGAACCACGCATCCTGATCGAGGTTGCGTCGTTGGTCATAGGGCTTTGCGCCTTTTGTGCTCATTTGCCGAACTTTTCTCGTTACACTCTCGTGATTCGTGATTCGACGCGTTCTATCGGTCTTCGTCGGTTCATCCTCATATCGAAGCTCAGGTTGGTTCGCTTCGCGAGACCGCGTTTTTTCGTATGCGGGCGGCGGCGTTTGGCCAATCGCTTTCCTTATCAAAGCGGCCTAGCCATCGTTTGGCGTCGCGCCGGTTGAAGCGGACGTTCGGATCGCCGTCCCATTGCCCTGTACCGACAAGATCAAGGGCATCGTTGCGAAGCGGTCGCAGTAGGGCATTGAGCGCGACATGCATTGGAGGAACGCCGTCCGCAACGGGATACAAGCGTGGCTCATCGCCAAGCTCCAACCACAATCCAGTCTTGCAGTCGTAAACTCGGATTCCTGCTGCCTTCGCCACCGCAACCACATGCTCGCGGCTTACATCAAGCTTCGCTCGCCAGTGGTCCGCAAGGAAGAAGCCCCAGGTTGGAGGCTTTAGGCCGGCCGGCAAAGACTCGTCCATCCCCATCGACATGCCAAATGGGTAGTCGATGTCCAAGCCATAGAAGCGTTCCGTCAAGCTGCGCTCCCATACTGAAATCTCAGATCGGGCCTCAAACGCCAGCGGATTCGCGATGGAAAACCCGCTGTAAACCTGTTCGGGGCGGAGCTTTTCTATGGTGCTGAGGAGGAACCGACGCCAGTCTTCCTGATGGTCTAGCCACCATTGCCACCGATAATAAAACTGCACGTAGGAGTAGGCCGGGGGACGATCATCATCCCGATCCCGCTTGTTCAGGTAATCCCGCTTCCTGTAGAAGCAGCCTGCTATGGCGGGAGACGAGTTCGTGTTTTCTTCGTCTGTGAAGCTAAACAGAAAAGCTTCGCTCCCCTTCATCTTCGTGATGAGAGATCGAAGATCAGGGACGCGCTTGGAGCCGTATCGATGTGGTCGTTCTGTTACCGGATGCGTCGCAATCCTGTAGGGATGGCCAGTCAGGCGCTCGAACTCCTCGTGCGTATCTACCATCAACAATGATGTATCGCGCCAACTGTGAGGCTCATAAAGGAAGTAGAAGGTTGTAAAGGGGGAAACGGCAACCTCGGAGTAGCCATTGTCGAACGCGGTGGAGGGCCACTCCGTCAGCGCACTCGTAAAGTCAGAAAGCTCATCCTCTGTGAAGGGCAATTGCGTTGTACTCATACGAGCTCCACTCTTGTTCTAACGGTGACGCTGTCAACGCGATATGTTGCCTAACCGCTTGTGGCCACATGCCCCTTCGCCCAGGCCACCAAATCCTTCGGGTAGTAGAGGAACGAGTGCAGGCTTGTGTCGTCCTCGATGCCGAGCAGCAAAACCGCCGCCCCTGCCTCGAAGGACCAATAGCCATAGTAGCCGGCTTGGGTTGGCGACTTATGGGCGTCATGCCACGGTGCTGCGGCTAGATCCTTGTACCAGCGCTTCAGAAATTTCTGCAACTCGCTTAGCGCTGCGTCATTATCTTCCCTTGACATCGCATCGGCCAGAGAGGCAAAGGGCTTCGTCGCTAGAAGTATGTCGCACTCATAACGGTCCAATGGTGCGTAGGCGAGAAATTCTTCAATCAAAAAATCCATGCCGACATTGGTCTTGTCCGGCCCGTCAAGCATTTCCGCGATGCGAGGAAGCAGATCGCGGCGATGTAGAAGATAGCAAAGGCCGATCAATCCTACGCAGGGACAATAGCCGTCGAATGAGCCGATATCGAGCCCGACTGCATTGGGGTCACCCTCGTATTCGCGTAGCTGCCGAGTGGCCCGTTCGTGTGCCGCGACGACGTCTTCCAGTTCCGTACGAAGCGTTTCGATCGGCTCACCCGCGGTGTAGCGAAGCGTGAGCAAATTGAGAAGGTCTTCCGCGACGACACGGTATGAGATCAACCAACCCTCAGCCTTGGAGCGACCTGAGCCGGCAGGGGCGGATTCCAGCAGTTGGATGCCCCCAGCCAACTCAAGGCAGGCAGTTTGATAGCTCGCTTCATTCAAGAAGCGTTGACGTCGCTTGGCTTGAAAATCCATGTCGAAGGCGCGTAAGGCTTGTCAGCTTCAGCGGTGAGGCTCGTCGTCTGGCTCAGCGACGAACGCGGTACAGTGGTCGTCCTCTTGGAAAGTCCAAAACTATCCAATCATCGTTTCTGGTTTGCCGCAGGACGGCCGGCCGTTTCATTTTTCTCCGAACATCCATATACACACTTTCCCGCGGAATCCGCGAGCGGTCGCACGGGATCGCGAAAATACTGGACGCTCCATTGCAATTGGGGCGGCCCGCCGCGGTTCGCGTCTAACTGATATGCCCACAGGGGCGTGCCCGATTGCCGCCATTGGACGGCCTGTTCGCATGCTCCGCTGAAAATGGGAGACGGGAGCTCGTGTAGAAGCCTATACGCTTCCGCGATAGCCATGGCTGGACAGACCCGTCCCCCTTTTGTCAGGACGAATGTTCGTGCGCTCTCGACCTTGTCGTCGAAGACGGCGTTGCCGCTGACCAAATGGAAGACATTGCCATTCGACCAGGCAGGTTTGTTGCCGCGTTGCTCCTGCTTTATCGACAGGGGCGTAGACGGTTGCCGCCCGTCCATGCGTGTGACGTTTCCCTTCTTGTCGAACTCGTAGAGTGCATGGCCGGGGATGAAGAGGACACGCACAGGCCATGATCTTGGCGACGACCACTGAATCTTGTGTCGGGGCGCCTCATCGTTTCGACGCAGTGAATTGGGTGGGGGCGGCGATACGTCGACCCAACTGTTGTCCTCCCCATCGAGAGCAAAGGTCTTGGCGAACGGACGTGCTCGCACATAACGTCGTCGTTCAAGCAGGCTGATGCCTGTGTTGCTCACCTGTACGACCACATGCTTGCTCTTGCCTTCTTCGATTTCTGTTCGCCATGCGAGCGTGGGGGCCGAGCCCTCGCCGCGCAGTGGTAACGCGGCCAGGTGGACGGTGAGAGGACCGGAGGAGGGAAGCAGCTTGATGGTCTCGCCTGGTTGGATCCGCGTGATGACCGATTCGTTGACGGAGACGTCGATCTGCGTTTTCGTCCGTCCAGGCTTGTAGAACAGCGTGAGGCTTGATTCAGCGCTTTCCCGTGTGGGTCCTTGCGACACTGCGGAGCCTGCAGAGGCTTGGGCGGAAAGTATCCCTCCCGGGCAAAGAGTCAAGGCAAATGTAAGGGGGGAAACGGCAAGGAGTCTCAATTTTACCGCCCGGCTTCCCGGCGCAAACGCAGATTGTCAACCGGATCCGTCTTGTGCATGGGATCCCAAACAAAATACCAAGTGGTGTCTACTGCCTCCGTAACCGGCGAACCGGTTGCTATGGCTTCATACTCCGCGGTCATCTCTTCATCGTATCCAATGAAAGGGTTATTAGGCTCGAGCCCCTTTATTCGATATGCTGGTTGCATGGGGCGGCCTTCAACACCGAACGCAAGACTAAAATCGGTGGCGCCGTCCAACCATTGTTTAGGTACCCATACGCCTGTACGGGGGCAGCGCTCACCTGGCGTTACCCACTGACCAACGTCGACACGATGCGTTGGAAAGGAAGCGGGTGCCGACATGACTCCGTATTTCTCAGCAGACTGAATCGCAGTGGCCGCGTCTCCCGCATTGCTATCATCCCGGTCAAGGTAGACTTGATCTTTACCAATGGACCGGCGATTTAACCAATGGATCCCTTTAGTAAGGTTGTTCCGTAAGGCGGTGCTACCGATGCCACATGCGTAGCTAAGTCGTCCAAACACATGGTCCCACTGCTTGCGCTGTTCATCGCTCATCCACCCTAGCGGCTGTTCCACGAGGCCGCGATAATCGGTTGCGGGAGCATTGAGGATGTCAACCATCGGTATGTAGTCACCGCCGTTCTTGATAAATCCTATGCCACGTCTAATGTTTTCAGCATGCGTTAGGTAGCGCGAGACCCAGTAATCGAGGCGAGCTGCCCCGTGGAGTCCATGACCCGTTAGGTAGGTATTGAAGATCTCCGCAAATTCCTCGCATAGCCGGGCACACAATTCGTAGTGCGAAATTGCCGTAATCTGGTAGAGATACCACGCGTCCTGATCAAGGTTGCGTGGGATGTCGTACGGTGTCAGCTTTGCTTCAGTCATTGATTGTCGTCAGATGGAGCGCCTGGCCACATGTGTGCTTCCGCGCTCGGCCAATCGCTTTCCTCATCGAAGCGCCCCAACCACCTCCGAGAATCGCATTGGGTGAAGCGAACGTTTGGGTCGCCATCCCACTCGCCGCTGCCGACCAAATCGAGATCGTTGTTCCGAATGGGTCGAAGCAGTTCGTTCAGACGCACGGGTAACTCCGGAATGCCTTCACTCACCGGATATAGCTGTGGAGTGTCACCCAGCTCTATCCATTGTCCATTTTCAAATTCCGTGATGGTGATCCTGGGATGCCGTAGCTGCAAGCGCACCTGCTCTCGGGAACAGTGAAGTTTCTTGCGCCAACTATCCGAGAGAAAGAATCCCCACGTTGGTGTACGTATGCCCTTGGTAAGCCCGAACCCCATGCTGAAGGGGTAGTCGGTGTCCAGGCCATAGAAGTGCATCGCCAAGCTTCTATCCCACACCGAAACTTCGGATCGCGTTCCTAAAGCAGGGGGATTGGCCATCGCGAACCCACTATAGACCTGCTGAGGTTTCAATCGGTCGATCGCCGAAAACAAGAAACGGCGCCATGCTGCACTGTTGTCCAGCCACCACTGCCAGGCGTGGTACAGCTGAATGTGTGAGTAGCATCTGTGGTCGGTGTCATCGGAGTCGTTCATATACGCCGGATTGCGCCAGAAGTAGCCGCCGACGACAGGGGAGGACGCGGTATTCTTGCTGTCTGAAACATCAAAGGAAAAATGCTTGTCGGCTTTGACCTCTTTGGCGAACTGGCGCAGGTCGGGTAGACGCTTTGATCCGTATGGGTGTGGGCGGCTCGTGCCGGGGTGTGTGCACGTTTCGTATTTCACCCCTGTCAATGCCTCGAACTCTTCGTGGATATCAACGAGCAATTGTGCGGTCTCGGTTGACCGTGTCGACTCGTACGAAAAGTAGAAGGTTGTGAAAGGGGAAACTCCAAGCTCGTAGTCAGTACTACCCCAGGCGGTCGCCGGCCACTCCTGCAGGTTCTGGACAAAGTCGGAAAGTTGTTCCGGGGAAAAAACTCCATGAGCCGTACTCATTTTCTGCGCCTTCTCTGGTCGTCCGATCCGGGGGCGGTACGAGTGTTTGTCTCCATCCCGATGCAATGATCCTCTGGTCGCAGCTCTGCCACGGGTCGTGAGATATCTCAGCCGGCCTATGGCGAGATGCTATCGTGGCCGATCAGCACGATTGGTCGGCACCAGACCGTATGCCGGTTGCTGAGGCATCCAGGTCATTTCCAAGTTCCATATTCGCTTTGGCCCAAGCAACGATATCCTTCGGGTAGTAGAGGAAGGGGTGCAGGCTTGTGTCGTCCTCGATGCCAAGCAGCAAAACGGCCGCGCCTGCTTCGAAGGACCAGTAGCCGAAGTAGCCCCCAGTTCTTCCTTCGCTATCGGGCTTGTGAGCATCGTGCCATCCGGTGCTGGAAAGGTCTTTGTACCAACGCTTCAAGAATGTCCGCAAGCATGCAATGCGCTCTGCTTCGATGTCTTTGTAAAATGCTTTGATCAAGTCGCCGTAGGGCTTGTCCCAAAACCATTGATCAACGTCGACGCGGTCACTGAGGGAAAAGGCCAGCAGGTCCTCATAGATGGCATCCTCGCCCTTCAATGCGTCGCAAAGCTTGGCAATGCGGGGCAATAGATCGCGCCGATGTAATAAGTAGCACAGGCCAATAAGCTGCAGGAGCCGGCAATAGTCGTCCAGGGACGCGAATGAGAATACCGGACGGTCGGGTTCCGCGTGAAAGTTCCGATTCTGTTGAGCCAAGTCCTCGTACGCCGAGACGATTTGGTCAAGGTTCGAGCGCAGTGCTGAAATGTCATCTCCAGCTGTATATTTCAGCAGGCATAGATCGAAGTATTTCGACGCGATGATCTCAGCAGACGCCAACCACCTTTCCTGTAGATTCCTGCCAACGCCAGATGGTTGTTTTGAAAACAAATCTATGGATGCAAGGAGGCCTTCAAGCTCCATGCGGTAGTTGCTTTCACTCAAGAACGGTTGCCGGCGTTGTTCGACAAACTTCATATGGTTCCTACCTTCCTGGAAAGCGGCCGTCGTCCGTTGGACATGGCGTTTCTCAAGGGGTTGAAGGTGGGCGACCGTCGAATGTCCGCGGGAGCCGCTGTCGAGCATCGGCGCAGGGCCAGTCACCGGTTTCATCGAACCGGCTCAACCATCTTCGTGTGTCGGTCACATTAAATCGCTCGTTAGGGTCTCCATTCCACTGACCGAATCCGGTAAGGTTGAGCCTCTGGTGGCGAATCGGCTTCAGCACGCGGTTCAGGATAGATGGCAGTTCAGGTACGCCGCTCCTCACGGGGTACAGATCCGGTTTCGAGCCAAGTTCGATCCAAGTGCCGCTGTCGCAGTCGATCATATGGATGTCGGCGTGCCGCAGGCGGTCTCGAAGCTCGTCTCTTGTGCAAGCAAGTCGTGTGCGCCAGTTGTCCGATAGAAAAAATCCCCAGGTGGGAGGGCGGATGCCGAATGGCAGCCCATCGGCAAGATGTTTCATGGCAAAGGGGTAGTCGATGTCGAGTCCGAGAAAGTGTTCGGCAAGCGCGCGCTCCCAGACATTGGCTTCAGACCGACTGCCTAATTCCAGAGGATTGGCTACGGTGAAGCCGCTATAGACCTGATCTGCGTTGAGTGCGTCGATTGTTTTCAACACAAAGCGTTGCCATGCTTCGCGATTGTCCAGCCACCACTGCCAGCGATAGTAGAACTGTATGTAAGAGTAACCCTTCCGTAGGCCTGGCCACCAGGCCGCCCGGCAGCAATAGGCCGCTGTTGCGGGCGAGCTTCGGTGATTGGGTTCATCGGTCAGTTTGAAGAGGAAGTCATCATCGGCTCTCTTCTTCTTTGCCCAGTCGCGAAGATTGCCAAGTCTCTTGGAACCGTAAGGATGCGGACGTTCTGACTCCGGGTGAGTTGCGATTGTGAACGGGCTGCCGGATAGCGCCTCAAAGGCCTCCAGCGTGTCTATCATGGTCAGCGATGCGTCAAGGTGGCGTTCGGGGTCGTATGAAAAGTAGAACGTCAGAAACGGACTAACGCTGAGCATCGAGGCGTCATCGCCATACGAGAGTTGGGCCACTCTTCCAGCAGGGCGATGAACTCCTCAAGCTCTTCGCTGGTAAAGAGTTCGGTTGTTGTGGTCATATCGCCATCACCTTCTTCCGCCGCAGACGGCATGGTGCTACAGATAGTGTTCAGCAAGCTCTACGGTGTGATACGTGCTGACGGGCTGATGCCCACCGTTCCGGGTCGGGTTGATCGACATCCCACTGCCAGAATGTCGCGCCGTCTGGGAATCCTCGACATCGGGAAACGTCTCGCCCTGTTGGCATGGCGGCGCGATCGCGACAATGCTGGCGTGAGCCATCATCCAGCCCTCGGTACGGTTTCCCTGGCGGCAAACGGTTCGTGCACGGTATCGGAAGGTGGTCCAGCGCTCTCACTGCGTGCATAGTCCACCCAGTCTCCAGGGTAGAACGCCATATCACGATAGCTGGAATCATCGATATCGAGCACGACTGTGGTCGCAGCGGCCTCCCAGGACCAATAGCCATAGAACGATACGTCTGCCTCGCCATGCTGATCGACATAAGGTTCTCTGCGGCTGGCGTGATACCACTCGTTCAGATATGTCGCCATCAAAGTAGGTCGCTCGCCGGGGCTAGCATCGAAGACCTTGAATAGTTTGCGGTATGGAAGATGACGAGTCGCTTCGTTTGGCGGAGGGCCACGGTTTGCAACGAAGGGTGCGACCAATCGTTCAATCAGTCCATCGCGTACGCCCATGTCCTCATTGCCATAGTCGAGGAAGGCCATGACGCGCGGCATGTCGCGGCCGAATCCGCTGAGAATGCCGAAGCAAACCATGCGAAGGGCGACTATCCAGTATTCCTCGTCCCGTAGCGTTGCGTGTGGTGTGACGTAGTTGTCTGCATCGGGAGAGGCATGGTAATCCGCGTGGAACTGACCGTATTCTTCCGCCCAACGAATGGCGTGTGGCCATGCTTCTGCAATGTTCGAAACAGGCGCCCCTGAAGAGTACAACAGACTCATCCAGTCCAGGATGTCCCAAAGGCGCCGTCGGGTCGAAGTCATTAGCCCGCTAGGCTTCGACTTCGCGATATGCTTCGGAAGGTCAATGGTGACAGAAGCCATCCCGTCCAAATGATTCTTAAATTGAAACTTATAGGTTTCAAATCGCATCAATGGTTCGCGACGTCTCGCAAAATCGTCGTCTGACGCCTTCCATTGAATCCAACGCTTTCAGTCAGGATGATTGGCATTCATATTTCTGTCTCATTGAACACCTTAGTTCCATTGCTCCGAAAAGCGCCCGCGGGAGCATCCCGACAGGCTGGGTCCTGACGGGGGTCATCTGATAGCCCGCCGGCCAGCACTGCGACCCTGGTCCGCACCGCATCGCAAGGCTGTGGTTTCACCACTGTCTTGTAGCCCTATGTTTGCCTTTGCCCAAACAATCAGATCCTTCGGGTAGTAGGGGAAGGAGTGCAAGCTTGTGTCGTCCTCGATGCCAAGGAGTAAAACAGCAGCGCCTGCCTCGAAGGACCAGTAGCCGTAGTAGCCGGCTTGGCTCGAAGACTTGTGCGTGTCGTGCCATGGCGCAGCAGCTAGATCTTTGTACCATCGCTTCAGGAACTTTTGTAGTTCCTTGAGTGCCGCGACATTGTCGTCCGTCGACATCGCGTCGGCCAGTGTTGCGAAAGGCTTTGTGGCGAGCAGAACATCGCACTCGTAGCGGTCTAATGGCGCGTAGGCAAGGAACTCCTCGATGACAAAGTCCATGCCGGCATTCACCTTATCCGGCCCGTCGAGCATCTCTGCGATACGGGGAAGCAAGTCTCGGCGATGGAGTAGGTAGCAAAGGCTGATTAGCCCAATACATGGGCAGTATCCATCGAACGAGCCAATATCAAAACCGATGGCATTAGGATCACGCTCATACTTTCGTAATTGTTTTGTGGCGCGCTCGTATGCAGCCACTACGTGCTCCAGTTCTTGACGGAGCGGATCGTTCGCCTCGCCGGCGGTGTACCGTAGCGTTAGCTTGTCAAAGATGTGCTGGGCGGCCATGCGGTAGGAAATCAACCAACCTTCCGCTTGGTTCCTTCCCGAGCCGGCTGGTGCAGACTCAAGCAGTTCGATGACTTCGGTGAGGTCCTTGCAAGCAGATTGATAACGTTCTTCGCTCAAGAACTGCTGACGCCGCTTATCGTTAAAGTGCATACGTAATGTCTTGGCTTCGACGTGCACTGCTGCGCAAGCACAAGCGGTTGTCGACAAATTCCGTAGTCCCATGCGTGCAAAAGTCCCTGGCGACGAATGTGTGCATGGTGCTACGGACGACCGTCAGCAAGCTCTACGGCCTGATACGTGGCGACGTGCTGATGCTTACAGTTTCGGGTCGGATTGATCGATGTCCCACTGCCAGAATGTCGTGCCGTACTGAGAGCCTTCGATATTGGGAAACGTGTCGCCTTGTTGAAAGTGACGGCGCGACCTCGACAATGCTGGCGTGAACCACCATCCCGTCCTCGGAACCGTGTCTCCAGCGGCAAAGGATTCCCGTGCAATATCGGAAGGTGGTCCAGCGTTTTTACTTCGTGCGTAGTCCACCCAGTCTCTAGGGTAGAACGACATATCACGATAGCCGGAATCATCGATATCAAGCACGACTGTCGTTGCAGCGGCCTCCCAGGACCAATAGCCGTAGAACGATACGTCTGCTTCACCATGCTGATCGACATAAGGTTCTCTGCGGCTTGCGTGATACCACTCGTTCAGATATGTCGCCATCAAAGCAGGTCGTTCGCCGGGGGTAGCATCGAAGACCTTGAATAGTTTGCGGTATGGAAGATGACGAGTCGCTTCGCTTGGCGGAGCGCCACGGTCTGCAACGAAGGGGGCGACCAATCGTTCAATCAGTCCATCGCGTACGCCCATGTCCTCATTGCCATAGTCGAGGAAGGCCATGACGCGCGGCATGTCGCGGCCGAATCCGCTGAGAATGCCGAAGCAAACCATGCGAAGGGCGACTATCCAGTATTCCTCGTCGCGAAGTGTGGCATGCGGCGTGATCTGGTCTTCAGCTTCCGGAGAGGCGTGATAAGCCTCATGGAAGCTCGCATACTGTTCTGCCCAATTCATCGAATGGGGCCAGATCTGCGAAATTTCATCGATCTGACCCCCTGCAGAATACTGTAGGCTCGTCCAGTCCAATGCGTTCCACAAGCGTCGACGAGTTGACGTCATGAGACCACTAGGCTTTGCCTTGGTCACATGCTTTGGCAAGTCGATCGTTACAGAAGCAATTCCGCCGAGCTTGTCATCAAAGCGCTTTGAATAAGTGGGATGGCGGAGGAGTGGTTCACGCCTCTCTCGAAATCGCACTTCAGAAACCTTCCAACTCGCCCATTTCTCCCAGTTGATCTCTTGTTCCTTCATAGTTGTCGCCCTATTCAGCAAGCATGGTGGTGGGTATCACGAACTCCGTCGCAATCTGGTGGGATGTCAACGGTTTGCAGCATCGCGGCGAAATTGATCCATTGGATGTCTTGTGCCGATTATGGTTTGGCCCAACCACCGTAATCAAGCTCCTATCGTACGGACAACGTACAAGGCTTCGACGCGGCCCGCCACTACTCATGTCGATCTTTGCGCCTAGCTTAAACTCCGCTTCCTCCCAAGCCTCAATAGCCGGAATCAATTCGTGTTGTGCGGAAGGCGTGAGAGCGGCACTGTTAATCTTCTTTGCGACCCAGCGATGGCTTAGTTGCCGTCCGTCTCGCACTGTTCGGCCTAACGCATTTCGTGCGCGGGGCGCCTCCTCTTCACCCAGATAGGCATCGATGCCATACCTTAGGCCTGCCCACACTGCCTCAGCGGTTTCGAGCTTCCCATGAAAACCCGCTGTCGTGCCCTTGGTGTCGCTGATGCGATATGCCGACGGAAGACGCGTTGAATGCCAAACGTGGTCAATGCCACGATGTCCTGGCTGAGTCATTTCATACAATACGCCCCGGTTACTGACTTTGGCGCGAGACTTCTGCCGCTTCACGTAGTAGTAATCGGTAATATGTTCGCCTGACACGCCAGTGTATGAACGCGACTGCTTTGCTCGCTGGCTTTGCCGCTGCGTTGCCGTCGCCTGGCCAGTTCGCGGTGCAGCCGTGCCAGACGTTGTCGTCTTTACCGTAGCTGGAGCGCGAGATTGTGGCGTGGGATTGCGGGGCGCACGCGGAGCGGCTGGAACGTGAGCCGTGGTGCTCGGAAGCGGCTGCATCATCGCCTGCTGGTGTGCCCGACGCAGCGTGTCCATTGCCTCATTGATTTTCTGCGCCGCCATTCGCTTCAAAGAATTGAGCTGGGCGACCAACCGGCGGACGCCGTCGCGTCCCATCACCCATTCAACTACGTGGCGGTCAAGGACATTGATGAGTCCGCTGAGAATGTCGTCGACATTCCGTGTCAATTCCCGGGTGTAGGAAGCCCAGTTCAGATTGCGAAACCAGTTCTCGATATTGCCTCGTACTGACCGGGGCAGCGAGTCGAGGATACGCCCGATTGCTTTGCCGTTACGAAGAGCCTTGAATACATTCTTCAAGGCGTCGCCAATTCCGGGGACAAGCGCGATAAGGTTGAGTACCAGTTCGATCCAGTTATCCGTGCTGCGTGCATTGCGGGTGAGGAGCCAAATGCATCGCAGGATGTTGTACGCATCGACGGCTTGTCCAACAAACGGGATGCAACCGAGCACTGTGGTGACGATCATTTGTGCAATGGAATCGCCGCGACCTTCGACGACTTCGCCCACCCAGGTCAGAATCTCACCGAGGGTATCTTGCTGGGCCCGCTGAATGGCGCTGCTCATGCGGCACCTTCTTCAGCGCTGGCTTCCCCGAGCATGATTTCCTTGTGGTCATCACTGCTGTCTTCGTCCATTACCGGAGTTTCCACTTCGCCCTCGTATTCGTAGTCGTTAATCATGTCTTCGAATTCGTCCAAGCCTTCGTCCATCGCCGCAATCTCGTCAGGGAAGTAGTTATCCTCCAGATATTCCTTTTCTTGGGCGATGTAGCGATCCAGTGCAGCCTTGGCATCCTCCGGGGATGCCGGGGCGAAGCCCTTCAAGGTATTGGGGGCGCGATCATCGACGCTAAACGGCTCTCGGGAGTCGTAGCCAAAAAACACCGTGCCGGATGCCGGCGGATTATCGATGCGCGCGTATCCTTGCTCATCTAGATTGCCGCTCAGTGTCGTGCCGTCAGCGAAGGCTATCCGGTAAGGGGCGCCCACAACCGGCTTCATATCGTCGTAGCGGTAATACAGCTCCAGGGCGTTTGTCGATGTCACTGCGCCAAACGGCAGTGCGGGTATCTCCGCCGCGTTGGAAGCGCCCGCAGAAAATGGGTGACCCGCTCCCTTGACCTCAAATATCCCCGGCGTTTCGAACGTAATCGTGCCGCCATCAAGCACGATACGAGACTCAGCGCCATGCAGCACGACTTTCTGCTGTGCCAACAGTTCGACCGCCTCATTCGACGAAGTCACCACCACTTCCTTGTCCGCCAAAATCGACATCGCGCCACCATGCGCCTGCACCGACAACGGTCCGTTAGCGGCAACGGCTTTCAAGCCATTGCGCTGCACGAATAGCGACACGCCTTGCGCGGCGGCCATCGCGATGGTCTTGCCGGCGGTCATCTGCCAATCCGACTGCAGGGTGCCGTGCAGGTGCCGCCCCGAATAGACCGCGGTGGTCTCTTGGCTCGACACCGCGATAGACGTTGGCGCCTCCGCCACCAGCAGCGGCTCGGCGAAGCGCTCGACTGGCTTTCCGTCGGGCTGCTTGGCGTCCTGACCGTTGACGGTATCTTCGTAATGCCCGTCCTGCTCCGGCTCGACCATCGTTAACAGCGGCTCGAAGACTTCGTTAGCGGTCAGGGGCAGGGCGGTTTGCGTTTGCGCGGCGATCGACAGGCGTTCGGCGGTGCGTTGTGCGCCCTTGAGCAGCGCGATCGCTTCGGCCATATTCATCACGGTGCCGGAGGCGCGGGGCCGTGCGGTGGTCGACAGCAGCAGGCCCTCGCCGGCGCGCACCATCGCCCACGCATCGCTGCGCAGCTCGGCACCGGTGCCGCGCCACGGTCCGCGCTGC
>NZ_AMPR02000462.1:0-16775 GCF_000307735.3 Cupriavidus sp. HPC(L)
GCGGGGCCTTGCGCCGCGGCAGCCGGCCAGTCGAGCAGCGGGGCGCTCATGACGCGTCCTCCGGCTCGGCCGCGCGTGCCGCGCCGTGGAAGAACAGGTCGACGGTCGCTGCGAATTCGGCGCGCAGATCGCTTTCCGAGGCGGCCAGCCAGCGCATCAGCGCGCCCAGATACAAATGATGGAACAGCGTGGCCAGTTGCCCCGACGGCAGGTCGCGGCGCAGCTCGCCGCTCTGCTGTCCCGCCGCCATCAACGCATCGAAGGCGAGGTCCATGCCGCTGCGTCCCGGCGCCACTTCACCGTTGCTCTGCCCGAAGCGGCCCGGCCCGAGATCGAGAAAGCGGAAGCGCAGATAGTGCGGCAGGTAGCCGCGGCGCGCCTCGCACCAGTCGGCCGAAGCCGACAGCAGATAGCAAAGCCGTGCCTGGAAACTGCCCAGCCCGTCCAGCGCGGCCCGCAGCTGCTGCAGTCCCGCGGCCAGTTCGCCGTGGAACTGATGCGCCAGCAGCGCCTCCTTGACCGGGAAGTGGTTGTACAGCGTGCCCTTGGCCACGTCGGCCTGCGCGGCGATCTGCTCCATCGTCACCGCGTCGTAGCCATGCGCCTCGAACAGATCGAAGGCGGTGGCCGCGAGATGGTCGAGCGTCTGGTTGCGCTTGCGCTGACGCCGCCCTGCGGGCGGCGGAGCGGCGCTGGCGTCGATGGGCGGGTCGAACGGGGTCTGGATGGTGCGCTGAGACGAGGCTTCCATTTGCACGTCGCTTAAATTTGAACGTCGTGCAATTTTATGCTCCGTACTTCGCTTGTCAAGCCATCCGGCGGAGAGACTCAGGCGGCCGCTTCCGCCTCGGCGTCACCGATGTAGACGACCTTCTCGGTCATCGGATCGAACGGCAGCGAGCCATGCTCGTGCACGACCACCCAGCGGCCATCCCGTTTCTGCAGGCAGACCGTGATGCGGATCCAGGTACCGCCGGCCGGATGGTCGGGCTCGTCCACCGGCGCGATGCGGCTCAGGCAATGGCAAAAGGCAAGGTCCGCGCCGACGGTCAGCACGATGTCCTTGCGCTCGGAACGGAAGCGCCCGGGAAGATAGGGAAAGCAGGCCTCCCAGGTGGCGCGGTATGCGTCCACGCCACGCAGCGCGTAGGGCGGCTTGACGTCGAACAGCGCCACGTCGGGCGCATAGTGCGCCGTCATGGCGGCGGCGTCGCGCCGTTCCAGCGCGCGCGCCCAGTCCTCCATCATCTGCCTGATGGTGCGTTCTTCGGTCTGCTGGTCCTTGCTGATGCTCATGATGGGCTCCTTGTCGGTTCGATTGCGAACCCGCGTGCGGCCTCGGTAGGGCCAGGCGGCGGCTTCTATCCCTTGGTCGAACGGCGGTGGCCCAATTCGACAATCCCCGGCCGCTGACCCCGTCGCCCGCGTGGGGCGCCGGAATTTCGTGTCTTAAAATGCACAGAACCGGGTTTGCCACCGCTGGCAGCGGCGGCAATCGCGCCGATACTTGCTGGAAGACCTGTCAGGTCGCAAACCATCGAGGAGTGCGTCATGAGAAGGGTTCGCCTTGTCGTCGTACTGGGTGCCGTCACGCTGCTGGTTGGCGGCTGCTTCCTGCTGGGGATGGGTGACCGCGCCACGCTGACGGTGGCGCAGGGCACCGGTCCGTCGCCGACCCTGCCGCCGCCGAACAAGACGCTGCTGCCGACCGTGGACATCGCACCGGCGATCGGCTGGACGGCCGGCGCGCGGCCGACGCCAGCGCCCGGCCTTGCGGTGACGGCCTTCGCGGACGGGCTCGATCATCCGCGCTGGCTGTATGTGCTGCCCAACGGCGACGTGCTGGTGGCCGAGTCCAATGCACCGCCCAAGCCGGAATCAGGCAAGGGCATCCGCGATTGGGTCATGAAGCTGGTAATGAAGCGCGCCGGCGCCGGCACGCCGAGCGCCAACCGCATCACGCTGCTGCGCGATACCGACCGCGACGGCGTCGCCGACAAGCGCTCGGTGTTCCTGCAGGGCCTGAACTCGCCGTTCGGCATGGTGCTGGTCGGCAACGACTTCTACGTCGCCAATGCCGATGCGCTGATGCGCTTTCGCTATCGTCCCGGCGCGGACCGCATCGACGAGCCCGGCGTCAAGGTGGTCGACCTGCCCGCCGGCATCAACCACCACTGGACCAAGAACGTGATCGCCAGCCACGACGGCCGCAAGCTGTACATCACGGTCGGCTCCAACAGCAATGTCGGCGAGAAGGGCATGGAGATCGAACAGGGCCGGGCCGCGATCTGGGAGCTCGATCGCGCCAGCGGCAAGATGCGGCTGTATGCGACCGGTCTGCGCAATCCGAACGGACTGGCCTGGGAGCCGGTCACCGGGCAGCTGTGGACCGCGGTCAACGAGCGCGACGAGATCGGCAGCGACCTCGTGCCCGACTACATCACCGCGGTCCGGGATGGGGGCTTCTATGGCTGGCCATACAGCTACTGGGGCCAGCACGTCGACGTGCGGGTCAAGCCGCAGCGCCCCGAACTGGTGGCGACCGCGCTGGTCCCGGACTATGCGCTGGGTCCGCACACGGCCTCGCTGGGAATCACGTTTGCCGACGGACTGCGTTGGCCCGAGCCGTTCCGCGAGGGCCTGTTCGTCGGCCAGCATGGCTCGTGGAACCGCAAGCCCAAGAGCGGCTACAAGGTGATCTTCGTTCCGTTCCGCGGGGGCGTGCCCAAAGGCGAGCCGATCGATGTGCTGACCGGCTTTCTCGATGCCTCGGAGCACGCCCATGGCCGCCCGGTCGACGTCAAGGACGATCGCCGCGGTGGTCTGCTGGTCACCGACGATGTCGGCAACGTCGTCTGGCGCGTCACCGCGATGACGGCGAAGCGCCGATGAGGGGCGGTGCAGCAGCATGGGCGGCAGGTGTCTTGCTGCCGCTGTCAGGATGGGCCGATGCGCAGGATGCGCCCGCCGCGTCTGCAGCGGACGCGGAGCGCGCGCTGGCGCCGGTGGTCGTGACCGCCACGCGCATCGATGCCCCGGTATTCGATACGCCCGCGTCGGCCGACGTGGTTTCCGGCGGCGCGCTGCGCGAGGATCGCCCGCAGATCAATCTGAGCGAAGGGCTCGGCGGCGTGCCTGGCCTGCTGGTCAAGGACCGGCACAACTACGCGCAGGACCTGCAGTTGTCGATCCGCGGCTTCGGCGCGCGCTCCAGCTTCGGCGTGCGCGGCCTGCGGCTGTATGTCGACGGCATTCCCGCGACGATGCCCGACGGACAGGGGCAGACCTCGAATATCGATATCGCGTCGATCGATCGCGTCGAGGTATTGCGCGGCCCCGCGTCGGCTTTGTACGGCAACGCATCGGGCGGCGTGATCCAGGTCTGGACCGAACCCGGCGCGCGTCCGCCGTTGCTCGAAGCCAGCTTCGGCGCCGGCAGCTACGGCACCTGGCGCTATGGCCTGAAGGCCAGCGGCGCGCCCACGGAAGGAGAGCCGGGCCTGGACTATCTGGTCAGCGCGTCGCGCTTCACCACCCAGGGATATCGCGACCACAGCGCCGCGCGCAAGAACCTGGGCAATGCGAGGCTGACCTGGCGTCCCGATGCCGACAGCAGCTGGACGCTGGTGGCCAATGCGGTTGATCTGAGCGCGCAGGACCCGCTCGGGCTGACGCGGGCGCAGTTCGACAGCGCGCCGCGCTCTGCGCCGCTGGCCGAGCAGTTCAATACGCGCAAGACCGTGCAGCAGGCGCAGGGCGGCCTGCGCCATCAGCGCCGGATCGATGCGGACAACACGCTGACGGCGATGGTCTACTACGGCCGGCGCGAGACCCGCCAGTTCCTGTCGATTCCTCCGGCGGCGCAGCGCAGCCCGTTGTCGGCGGGCGGCGTCATCGATCTGGCGCGCGACTACGGCGGCGCGGACCTGCGCTGGACGCACCATACGCAGATCGGCCGCATGCCGCTGACGCTGATCGCGGGGCTCGCCTACGACACGATGGAGGAAACGCGCCGCGGCTACGAGAACTTCATCGGCAGCACGGAACAGCCCGGGCTCGGCGAGCAGGGCCGCCTGCGGCGCGACGAACGCAATACGGTCTGGAACTTCGACCAGTATCTGCAGGCTTCGCTGGACCTGACCGCGCGCTGGACCGTCGAAGCGGGCCTGCGCCACAGCACCGTGCGCTTCTCGTCCAGCGATCGCTACATCGTTGGCGCCAATGGCGACGACAGCGGCTCCGTGCGCTACGACAAATGGTTGCCGGTCGGTGCGGTGCGCTATCGCGTCAGCGAATCGCTGAATCTGTATGCGACCGCGGGACGCGGCTTCGAGACGCCAACGCTGAACGAGATCTCGTATCGGCCCGACGGTTCGGCCGGACTGAACTTCGGGCTGCAGCCCGCCACCAGCACATCGCTGGAAGCCGGCGCCAAGCAGAAGCTCGCTGGGGGCGTGTTGACGGCCGCGCTGTTCCAGACCCGCACCGACCAGGAGATCGTCACCGCGACCAGCAGCGGCGGCCGCGCCAGCTACCGCAATGCCGGCCGCACGCTACGCCAGGGCGTGGAACTGGGCTGGAGCGGCGTGCTGCACCGGCATTGGCAGGCGCAATTTGCGTACAGCTTTCTGGACGCGACCTTCCGCGACACGGTGCCGCCCGGCATCGTCGCCGGCAACCGTCTGCCCGGCACCGCGCGCCACGCTGTCTATGGATCGTTAGCCTGGGCCCCGCCCCGCGGCTGGCGCGCCGGCATCGATCTGCGCTATCTGAGTGCGGTCCCGGTCGATGACCGCAACAGCGATCGCGCGCCCGGCTATTTCGTGACCGGCATCCACGCCGGCTATGCGATGCCTCTCGGCCGCTGGACCCTCAATGCGTTCGCGCGGATCGACAATCTGTTCGACCGCCGTTATGCGGGATCGGTGATCGTCAACGACGCCAATGGGCGGTATTTCGAGCCGGCGGCCGGACGCAATGCCTTTGCCGGGGTATCGCTCTCGTATGCGTTCTGAGCTCGCGTCGCGGTAAATGCTCCGTTAATTCGATGCGGCGGAAAAAAGCAACAGCGTTCGCGAAAAGGGATCGGTGTTTCAGCTCTTACAATCTGTCACGCCTTTCCGGAGCAGCGAGAAATTATGCTCGAAATTCCCAATAAGGAAGTCAAGGAGAGGGGAATGAGAACCAATTTCAAATATCGGGGGCTTGCATTCGGCATGGCTGCGTCCGCTGCAATGCTGGCCGCCTGCGGTGGCGGCGGTGATGACGATAGCGGCGGCACCGGTACGCTGAGCGTGTCGATGACCGATGCACCGGCCTGCGGCTTCGACCATGTGTTCGTCACCGTCGACAAGATCCGCGTCCATACCAGCGCCAACGCCGAGGACGGCGCAGGCGGCTGGGCCGAGATCGATGTCAATCCTTCCCGTCGCATCGACCTGCTGTCGTTGCAGAACGGCACGCTGACCAAGCTGGGCCAGACCGTGCTGCCCGCCGGCCAATATCAGCAGATCCGCCTCGTGCTCGATCGCAATACCGGCAACGCGCTGGCCAATTCGGTGGTCCCGACCGGCGGCGCCGAACAGCCGCTCGATACGCCGAGCGCGACCCAGAGCGGTTACAAGATCATCCGTCCGTTTACCGTGCAGCGCGACACGCTGGTCGACCTGGTGCTGGACTTCGACGCGTGCCGCTCGATCGTGCAGCGCGGCAACGGCTCCTATGCGCTCAAGCCCGTGGTGACCGCGGTGCCGCTGGTGGTCAGCGGTGCGATCCAGGGCTATGTCTCGCCCGCGCAGGCCGGCGCCACCGTCTATGCGCAGCAGAATGGCGTGACCATCAAGGGGACGCTGGCCGACAGCAATGGCGCCTTCACGCTGTCGCCGCTGCTGCGCAGCAGCGATGCGGGCAGTTACAGCGTGGTGGTGGTGCAGAACGATCGTGCGACCGGCGTGATCCAGAACGTGCCGGTCGCCGCGCAGGCCACCACCACGGTCTCGACCTCGGCGGCACCGATCACGCTGCCTGCCTCGCCGATGCGCCGGATCACGGGCTCGGTGCTGCCCGCCGCCGCACAGGCATCCGTGCATGCGAAGCAGAATGTCGCCGGCGCGCCGATCGAAGTGGCCGTCGCCAATGCGAACTTCGATACCGGCGCTTATCAGTTGAACGTGCCCAACGCCGCGCCGCTGGCAGGCACCTATCAACCGACGCTGCCGATCGTGCTGAGCGCGGATACCGCCGCGGCAGGCAGGTACACTGTCACGGCGACATCGATCACTGGCGCCACGCTGAGCACCGACCGCGACGTGTCGGCGGCCGATGCGACGGCGAACTTCCAGTTTTGATGAGCTGAACCCACAGATGGACGACAAGGAAAATATGATGAAGTCGATGAAAGCAATTTGCGCGCTGCTGCTCGGCGCCGGCACGATGCTCGGTGGCTGCGCCGTCTATACCCCGCACGGTGCGGTGGTCACGCCGGGCGCGGTCGTGGTCGATCCGGGTCCCGGCCCGTATCACTGCCCGCCGGGACAGGCCAAGAAGGGACGCTGCTGATCGCGGCGACCGGTTGGCGATCCGCCGACCGCCACGGTAAGGATGGGCCCGCGGGCCCATCTTTTTTTGCCTGCTTTTGCCAATACGGCCGGTGGCAACTGCTCAATCGCGGATCAGATTGTCGAGCTTGCCGTGGACGCTGGCCCAGACCTTGTGATCCGGCAACGGTCCCTTCGCCTGCGTCAGCCGTTTCCATTCCGGCTTGCGGGCCAATTCCGCGTTGATGGCAACGAAATGGCGCTGGTCGTCGGGAAGCGTCTCTTCGGAATAGATTGCCCCCACCGGGCATTCGGGCACGCACATCGAGCAATCGATGCATTCGTCGGGATCGATCACGAGGAAATTCGGCCCTTCGTGGAAACACGACATCGGGCAGACTTCGACGCAATCGGTATAGCGGCACTGGATGCAGGCATCCGTTACGACAAACGTCATGGGGCAATGCGCAAGGACAGCGGGGACAGCGAAAAACCCCGATGCTAGCGCGCGAGCCGGCGGACGTGCCGGCCCGGGTTTGTGCGACACCATCAAAAATCTTCAAGCCATGCGACGATGTGTGCCCGCGCTTGCCGGACCGCCAATAAAAAAGGGCCGGTAATGCTACCGGCCCAACGTCCTTGCACCCATGAAGAAGACAAGGTCGATATGATCGTTCGCGCGGCGGCGCGCCCTGGCGCCGCCGCATGCCCGCATGGCGGGCGTTCGGAGGCTTCGCTTAGAAGCGGTGACGCATGCCGATCGTCACGCCGGTCTGGTTCTCGCCGGCCTGGGCGGTACCCGCGCCGTTCAGGCCCAGGTCCGAACCGTCCTTGTTGCGCACGTAGCCAACGTTCAGATAGACGTCGGTGCGCTTGGACAGCGAGTAGTCGGCGGACAGCACGAACATCCACGGATCGGCACCGGTGTTCTTGGTGTCTTCGTAGTAGGCCGCGCCGGTCAGGCTGAAAGCCGGGGTGAACTTGTAGCGAGCGCCGGCCCAGTACAGGTTGCTGCGGGTGCTGGTGTCGGTCAGCGCGCCGAGGCCTTCGTCGCGCATCCAGCGATAGCCGGCGAACACCTTGGCGGCGCCGAATTCGTAGGCGGTACCGACCGCCAGGCGCTTGGCCGCGCGGTCCTGCAGCGCGATGGTGGCGCCCTGGTACTGGTCGTACGCGGTGCCGATCGAGAAGCCGCCCGCCGCATACGACAGGCCGCCGCCGAACTGGCGCGCCACCTTGGCTTCGCCCGGCACTTCACCGTTGTTGTCGCGGCCGAAGCTGTAGAAGCCGGTCGCGGTCAGGCCACCGAACTTGCCGGTGTACTTGATGTTGTTGTCGGCGCGGCCGTTGAAGGCCGAATCGACGCTGTTCAGCGAGTAGCGCGGACCGACGCCCATCGGGTCGAAGGCACCGAACAGGTCGTACAGCGCGTTCTGCTGACGGCCCAGCGAGATGGTGCCGAAGTTGCCTTGCAGACCGACGTACGCGGCGCGGCCGAACAGGCGGCCGCCCTGGGCCGAACGGCCGGTGTCGATGTCGAAGCCGCTTTCCAGCACGAACAGACCCTTCAGGCCGCCGCCCAGGTCCTCGGTGCCGCGCAGACCCCAGCGCGAGCCCGACAGGTTGCCCGAGTTCATGCGCACGGCGGTGTCGCCGCCGCCGGCGCTCGGCGCGTTGCTGATGACTTCGATGCCGGCATCGACGATGCCGTACAGCGTGACGTTGGTTTGGGCGGACGCTGCGCCGGAGGCGGCGGTGGCAGCGGTCGCGGCCAGCGCGAGGAGGGCTTTCTTCACGGTGTGTTCTCTTTTGACTGGTGATGGAAGACTGAAGAGGTCTGCCGCCGGCAGCGTGGCGCGGGTTCGACCCGTGAACCCCTGCCGGCGCAAACGGGGGCGATCTTCGCTTGCTTTTATGACACCTATAAGTAAGGTGAAAATCACGTTGTAAAAAAGCCGCAGTGCCATCCCGTTACGGCTTGCCGGGTCCGTAAACACTTCGGATCAAACAGATATGAAAAAGGGCGAAGCGCCGAAGCGCTTCGCCCTGGTAGCCATTGACGGCGAGCGACGGCCCGCGGCGGTTCAGCTGCCCTTGGCCAGACGGCCTTGCATGCGCTTGGCGCGATCGGCCGAACCCGGGTGCGAATCGAACATGCCGGACTTGCCGCCATCGAGCTTGGCCAGCTTCTCGAAGGCCGTCACCAGGCCCTGGCGATTGGCCTTGTTCTTCGTCAGCAGGTCGAACGAGTAGTCGTCGGCCGCAGTTTCCTGTGCCTGGGAGAACTGCGCATTGATCAGCTTCTCCGACAGATCGCCCAGCTGCGACTGCGACAGCGCGGCCACGGTGCCGTTGGCGCTGGCCGCCAGCGCGCCGCGCGCGGCGACGGCGGTGTAGGCCACCTGCATCTGGCTCTTGCTGTGGCCCAGCGCCACGTGGCCGATTTCATGGCCAAGCACGCCGCGCACCTCGTCGTTGTTCATCATGTCCATCAGACCGCTGTAGACGCGCACGCAGCCGTTGGCCATCGCCCAGGCGTTGACGTCCTTGGTCAGGTAGACCTTGGCCTGGACCGGCACGCCGCTGTCCTTCAGGCCGGCCATGATCGCGGTCAGGCGCTTGGTGTACGGGCTGTTGGCCGGCGCGATCTTGTTTTCCTTGTCCGATTCGGCGCAGGCCTGCTCGGACAGCGACTTGACGTCCGCGTCCGACAGCGTGGCGGCCTTGAACAGCGAGCCGCCGGCGTCGACCAGGCCATTGACGTTGCTGCCGGCGCAGCCGGCGATCAACGCCGCGGCGCAGGTGGAAAGCACAGTGAGAGAGAGAACGGTTTTCATGCGTTGCATTGCCCCTGGATTCTTATTAATTCGTTATCAAGCGTGCCCGACGAATAAAAGGCGCCGCATTGTACGATTGTTTCGATTCCGCGATTGCAAACAACGGTAATAAAAAACGCCGGACAGGCCGGCGTTCCGGGGTCTTCCGGGTGAATTCACAGAAATAACCGTTTCAAGATCGCTTGCGATTGACGAATTCCGCCATGTAGCGCTGCGGCTCGCCGGTATCGAATGCGCTGCCGAATTCGGCGACGCTGTTGGCGATCGCCGTATCGACCGGCTGATCCTCCCATTCGCGCAGCAGCCGCTTCTGCTGGCGCACCACCGTCGGCCCGAAGCCGGCCAGCAGCTGTGCGACGCGCTCGACTTCGGCGTCGAGCTCGGCCAGCGGCACCACGCGATGCACCAGTCCCCACGACAGCGCCTGCGCGGCGTCGCACAGCTCGCCGGTCAGCAGCATCCAGGCCGTGCGGGCATTGCCGATCAGGCGCGGCATCAGCGCCGCGTGAATCACCGACGGAATTCCGACCTTGACCTCGGGCATGCCAAGGTTGGCGTTGTCGCCGGCGATCCGCAGATCGCAGGCGAGCGCCAGCTCCAGTCCGCCGCCCAGGCACCAGCCCGGCATGCGGGCGATCACCGGCACCGGGCAGTGGCGCACGGCATCGCACAGCGCACGCAGGCCGGTGATGAACCGCTCGGCGGACTCCCGTCTCAGGCCAGCCATCTCCTTGATGTCCGCGCCGCCGATGAAGCCCTTGTCGCCGGTGCCGCGCAGGATCAGCACGCGCACCCGCGGGTCGGTGGCCAGCGTGCGTACCGCTTCGGTCAGTGCGGCGATCACCGGCGTGCCGAGGATATTGAGCGAGCCGGCTTCGTTGATGGTCAGCGTGGCAATGCCGCGCGCGTCGACGGCGACGGCGGCATGGCGGCCCGGATCGGCAACAGGTGTGGCGGTGGCGTTCATGGTGTCCTCACTGCAGTTTGGCGAACTGGATCTTGTCGACGACGCGTTTCCAGTGCTGGTTCTGATGGTGGATCAGGTCGGCGAAGGCCTTGCGCGAGGTCCACGCCGGAATCGCGCCCTGCTTCTCGATGGCGGCAATGACCTCGGGGTCGGCCAGCGCCTGGCGCACCGCATCGTTGAGCTTGTCGAGGATCGCGTCCGGCGTGCCGGCCGGGGCGCCGAGGCCGAACCACGACGGATTGTTCATCGCCGGCAGTCCGGCCTCCGCGTAGGTCGGCACATCGGGCAGCAGCTTCAGGCGCTGCCTGGCGGCGACCGCCAGCGGCTTCAGGCGCTTGCCCTGGATCAGGCCCGACGAGGACGGAATATTGTCGAACACGACCTGGATCTGCCCGGCTACCGCGTCGTTCAGCGCCGGTCCCAGTCCCTTGTAGGGAACGTGCAGCATGCGCGTGCCGGTCTCGCTCATGAACAGCTCGCCGTTCATATGGCTCAGGCCCCCGTTGCCCGAGGACCCGAACGAGTACTTGCCGGGGTTGGCCTTCAACAGCTTGATGAAGGACGCGACATCGGTCGCCGGGAACGATGGGTTGACCACCAGCACATTCGGCACGTCGGCGAGGTTGCTGATCGGCGCGAAGTCCTTGACCGGGTCGTACGGCGTCTTCACGTAGACGTTCGGATTGACCGCGTGCGAGCTCTCGACCTCCATCACCAGCGTGTAGCCGTCGGCCGGCTGCTTGGCCGCATAGGCGCTGCCGACCGCGCCGCCGGCGCCGGGCCGGTTTTCCACCACGACCGGCTGCGCCAGGATGGCGCCCATCTTCGTGCCGACGATCCGGGCCAGGATGTCGGTGGTGCCGCCGGCGGCGTAGGGGACGATCAGCTTGATCGGCTTGCTGGGATAGCTGTCGGCATGCGCGTGCGTGGCGACGGCGGCCGTGGCGGCCAGCGCGGCAATCAGCTGCATGGACTTGTGCGCGGCGGCGCGGTGCGGATGTTTCAACGGTGTCTCCTCGTGGATGTTCGTATGGAAAGGAAAGAACTCAGGCGCCGTGCTCGCCGAGCAGCGGCGGCGCGGCGAGCGGGGTGGCCGGCGTGTCCGTCGACGAACCCGGCAGCATCGGATTGCGCACCATCGGAATGCGGCCGAGCACCGGATGTTCGGCGTGCCGCAGCAGGCCGCGATGCCGGACCTGCGGATGCGCGAACACTTCCTCGATCGAGTGGATCGGCCCCCATGGCACGTCGGCCGCATCGAAGGCATCGGTCCATTGCCGGCGCGAGCGGGTCGCGAATACCTGCGCCAGCAAGGTCCGCAATGCCGGCAGATTGGCGATGCGCGCGCTGTTGGTCCGATAGCGCGGATCGGCCGGCAGATCGGCCAGTCCGGCCACGTCGCAGAAGCGCGCGAACTGCGCATCGTTGCCGATCGCCAGGATCAGATGACCGTCCGCGCAGCGAAATACCTCGTAGGGCGCGCAATTCGGATGCGCATTGCCGCTGCGCGGCGGATTGCGCCCCGAGAACAGATAGTTGGCGCCCTGGTTGGCGTTGAGCGCCACCGCGACGTCCAGCAGCGCGATGTCCAGATGCTGGCCCTCGCCGGTTGCCTGGCGCTGGAACAGCGCGGCCAGCACCGCCGACGTGGCATACATGCCGGTGCTCAGATCGACCACCGCGACGCCGGTGCGCAGCGGCCCCTCGCCGGGCTCGCCGTCGGGCTGGCCGGTATAGCTCATCAGGCCGCCCATGCCCTGGAACACGTAGTCGTAGCCGGGCTTGTCGGCCATCGGGCCGCTTTGGCCGAAGCCGGTGATCGACAGGTAGACCAGCCGCGGGTTGCGCGCCTGCAGGCTCGCGTAGTCCAGCCCGTAGCGCTGCAGCGTGCCGGCCTTGAAGTTCTCGACCAGCACGTCGGCCTGGTCGGCCAGCGCCAGGATGGCGGCCTTGCCCTCGGCGGTGGTGAAGTCGATCGCCAGCGAGCGCTTGCCGCGATTGCAGCAGGCGAAGTACGCCGACATCCGTTCGCTGCCGTCGGCCGATTGCAGATAGGGCGGGCCCCAGCCGCGCGTGTCGTCGCCGCGCTCCGGATGCTCGATCTTGGTGACCTCGGCACCGAGGTCGGCCAGATTCTGGGTACACCAGGGCCCGGCGAGGATTCGGGACAGGTCCAGCACCTTGATGCCGGACAGGGCCTTGTGCAGCATGGGGTCTCCGCGTCGATTCGATCGCGGAGCAGTATATTTTTGCGCCCGGCGGCCAACCAGTCGAATGTCTTCAAGCCACCGTTCGTGGCAATTCAACGGTACGGCCGGCCCCTCGTCTCGTCACGGCAGTGCGTCCCGCGTCGCCGCCACGTGGGGATCGCCCAGCAGGAACTCGGCAAAGGCCTCGGCGAAGGCGGGCAGCTTGCCGGCGGCCGGCAGCACCAGATTCAGCTGGCGTCGCGCCCAGTCCTCGGCCAGGCGTACGCCGACCACACGGCCGTCGCGCAACGAGGCCGCGGCGACGCTGCGCGGCACCAGCGCCAGCCCGACGCCGGCCTCGACCAGCGCCAGCACCGCGTCGAAGGTCGGCGCATGCAGGCGGACGTTGGGCGAGCGCCCCAGCCGGTGCGCGGTATCCCGCAGGAACACCACATTGCTGGTATCGCGTCCCGGGCAGACGAAGTCGTGCTCCAGCGCCGCGCCGAAGCGCACGCCGCCGGGCGGCGCCTCGGCCTCGCGCGTCAGCGGATGATCGGCCGGCACCGCCAGCATCAACTCGTCGACCGCATACGGCATCCAGCGCACGCCCTGCGTCTCCACGTCGCCGGCCTGCACGCCGACGTCGGCCTCGCCCGCCGCGATGGCGGCCGCGATCTCGCGGCTGGCGCGCTCCTCCAGATCGATATTGACCTCGGGATGGGCATTCAGGAAGCGGCTGACGCTCGGAAGGATGAAGCCGTTCAGCGAACTGCTGTTGGCGATCAGGCGGATATTGCCCTTCAATCCCGCGGAAAACCGGCCCAGTTCGCCATGCATCCGCTCGAGGCCGCGCAGCAGCTCGCGCACGTGGCCGAGCAGCGCGGTGCCGGCCGCCGTCAGCTCCATGCCGCGCGCCGCACGGACGAACAACGGCGTGCCCAGCGCCAGCTCGAGGTTCTTCAGCCGATAGCTGGCCGCCGATGCGGTGATATGGATGGCGGCGGCGCCGCCGGACAGGCTTTGCGATTCGGCGATGGCCTGGAACAGCCGAAGGTCCGTCAATTCGTAGCGCACCGAGGTCTCTCTGGCGGGTCGGTCGATGGGCGATGCCATGCATGGCGTGCCCGGTGCCGCATTCTAAGCCCCGCCGCAGCGGCGGACGGGCGTTGGCGCGCGGCGGCTACAGGCCGAAGGGATACGTGTCCGGCATGCCGGTGCGCGCCGCGGTGGGCAACGGCGTCACGGCGTCGGTGCGATCGAACCAGGCCAGCGCATCGAATTGCTGCGGCAGGCAGGCAAACGCATAGTGGCTGGCGAACTCGGTATCGGGCCGGTACACCACGCCGATGAAGCGTTCCTGGCGTGGCACCGTCAGCAGCGCGCGAGCCTGCTCGTGGACGCCTTCGCGCAGGTCGACGAAGCAGCGATCGATGCCGGTGCGCTGGAACAGCGCCTCGTAGCTGTCGGCGCGCGCGGGCACCACGTCCATCACCTGCATCGGCCCATCCCAGTCGGATGCCGCGGCGACGGTGCCGCGCGACGTCGAAAAGCCGATCAGCGCTGCTTGCTTGCCGAAGCGGGCTCGGCACAGCCGGCCGATATTGGTCTCGCCGTGGTCGCGGCCCATCGCGGTCGCGTCGGCATCGCCGATATGCGAGTTGTGCGCCCATACCACCGCTTTGGCGCCAGGCGCATGGGTGTCCAGGAGCCGCGCCAGCGTATCGAACATATGGGTGTCGCGCAGGTTCCAGCTTTCGGGGCCGCCGTAGTACATCAGCCGGTAGTACTGCTCGGCCGAGGCGACCAGGTGCGCGTTCTGCGCGGCGTCGAAGAACGGCTCCTTGCCACGCGTCGCATAGTCGAGCTGGCGCTCGAGCAGCGCCTGCAGCTGGGCGATGACTTCGTCCTCGCAATCGCGCGCCCGGCCGGTCAGCACCGCACGCCCATAGCGCGACGGGTCTTCGCGCCACGGCAGCAGGCAGCCGTAGCGCTCGCGCGCCTCGCGCGCGCCGTCGGGATCGACGCGGTTCAGATAGCCGAGCACGGTGGCGATCGAGCTGCCCAGGCTGTAGATGTCCAGGCCGAAGAATCCCGCGCGCGTATCCGGTGCCCGTTCGGCGTTGAAGCCGCGCATCCATTCGACCAGCGCTTCCACCGACGTATTGCGCCACATC
This sequence comes from Cupriavidus sp. HPC(L), assembly GCF_000307735.3. NCBI lineage: Bacteria > Pseudomonadati > Pseudomonadota > Betaproteobacteria > Burkholderiales > Burkholderiaceae > Cupriavidus > Cupriavidus sp. HPC(L). Next base: position 14,704 of record NZ_AMPR02000462.1, read on the forward strand.
CATGTGGGAAAGCGCCGGAACGGCGGTTCCTGGTGTTCGGCCGCCGGCAGCTGGCGGACATAGCGGTCGATCGCGGCGGCATCGGGCCAGTCGTCCTCGACCGCGACGATGCGAAAGCCGTGCCGCTCGATCAGCCGTCGCGTGAAGGCGGCGCGGGCGTCGTAGAACTGCGCGGTGCCGTGCGTCGATTCGCCGAGCAACACCACGCGGCAATCGGCAAACCGGTCCACCACCGCGGCGAATCCCGGATCGTCGATGGCCGGCAGACGCTCGGCGGCCTCGGCGATCCGTTCGACGATATCGCTGTCGGCGAGCACCTGGCCGGTGACGGGATCGTGCAGTGCGCTGGTCATGTCGGTCCTCCGTGGATTGTCGATGGTGTCGATCGTCGTCTGGCCGATCGTCGTCGAGTCGATGGACTTCAGTCGCTGGGCGTTTCGTTGCCGGCCTCCTCGGCCGTGCGTGCGACCAGCGGCACGAAGGCCACGCCGGCGAGATCCTCGCGCTCGAGCGTGCCGTCCTCGCGCTTGCCGATGCGCAGCAGCCGTTGCGCATGGCCGGGATGGCCGTGCGGCATCACCAGCGAGCCGCCCGGTGCCAGCTGCGCGAGCCACGCGGCGGGGATATCAGGGCTGGCCGCGGCGGAAACGATCGCGTCGTATGGCGCGCCCGCCTCCCAGCCGGCGGTGCCGTCGGCCAGGTGCACTTCGACGTTGTCGAATCCCAGCGCGCGCAGCACGTCGCTGGCCCGCTCGGCCAGGCGCCGCCAGCGCTCCAGCGTGATGACGCGGGCCGCGATGCGGGCCATCACCGCGGCCGCATACCCGGAACCGGTGCCGATCTCGAGCACGCGGGAGGCGGGATGCAGCCGCGCGGCTTCGACCATGCGCGCGACGATATAGGGCTGCGAGATGGTCTGGCCGGAGCCGATCGACAGCGGCGCGTCGTCGTAGGCGGACTGGCGCAGCGCGTCCGGCACGAAGCGCTCGCGCGGCACCTCGCGCATCGCCGCCAGTACCGCGGGATCGTGAATGCCGCGCGCGGCGATCTGCAGCTCGACCATCCGCTGGCGGTAGCGCTCTGGCTGTTGTTCGGGGCTGTGGAAGAGGGGAGGCGTCATGGCGGGATCGGGGCGCGGTTGGTCGGACGCAGGTCTGTTCGCGATCGTGTTCGCATTGACGCATCGACCGTGCCATCAATGGCGCCGCACCATGCCGCGTGGTTTCGATCACGTCATTTCGTCGGCTTCCCGTAGGCTGGAAGATCGTGCACGGGCCCGCGTACAAGCCGTGTAAATGCTCCCTACGCGTGCGCGACCCTGCGGGCGCGATGCCGCTGGCGCCGTTCTTGCGTACCGCTCGGCTTCTTTTCCCCCGCCGTCCGGCGACTTCCAAGGAGCATGACGATGAAGAGCAAAGCACCTCGCACCCACGCGATCAGCGACGTCACCGATGTGACCGATGTGACCACCGAGCGCCTGGCCGAGCAGCGGCCGATCCCCGCGGTCACCGAAGTGCCCGACGCTTCGACCATGCTGGCGCGCGACTACCTGAAGCTGACCGCGCTGGGCTTGAGTTTCTATGCGGCGTTGATGGAGGAGGCGGGCTTCCAGTGGACCTCGTGGGCCTGGAAGTGGAACCCCGACGAGCGCCTCGCGCAGCAGATCACCGCGCCCGCGCCGGCGCTGTCGATGGCGACGAAGTACGGGCAGACCGCCTGGGAAATCGGCGCCGACATGCAGGGACGCTGGCTGGATGCATGGATGCGGTACTTCACGTGGAATCCGGCGGCGATGTGGGGCGGGATGACGGGGACCGCGGAGACGGGTGCTAGAGCGTAGTCACCGCGGACCTGGGCGTTCGCGGTGGGACGATGTAGCGGAAGCGCTGGTAGAAGGCTCCTCTCCCACTTGCGGGAGAGGGGAGCGAGTCAAGGTGGGACGATCTACCGCTGGCCCTGGTAGAAGGCTCCCCTCTCCCACTTGTGGGAGAGGGGTGGGGGAGAGGGCAGCGGCGGTCGTATTCGCGATATCGCTCCTGCGGGCCCCCCCTCCCCCCACCCCCCCCCCCCCC